>NZ_JADDIL010000047.1:0-74986 GCF_020826795.1 Microtetraspora sp. AC03309
AGATACCTGATCAGATTCGGGAAGGTACACCCCTTCCCGTCAGATCCACAGGTTTCAAGCATTGCTCCCTCTTCCCCCGTGACGACCGTGACCCGGACCGCCTGGCCGGTACCGGGCACCGTCGTCGGTCTGAGGCGCCCCGCGTGAGGGGGTCCGTGATCACGCGTGTACGTCGTGGTGCCAGCCGGGTCGGTGGTTATCCCGTCGCCTTTCTTGGGCCTATCGCTGAACCTCGGGGCGTGCCACGCTGCCCCAGAGGAGGCCGCGAAAAGTTCGGACCGAGGACGCCGGACCGGAGTTCCTCAGGAGGCATCTGAAGAAACGACAACGGATGCGTAGTTTGCCGTAGAGGATCTCCCCGACAGGGCGGTCGTGACGCCCTGCTTACGGCAATCCACGCATTCGAACCAGGTGCAGACCAGACCCACGGAGGAAAGCAAGTGAAGAGGACAAGAATGGCGTCGGTCCTCACAGCCGGCGCCCTCGCCATCGGGTTCTTCGGTGCATCGGCGAATGCAGCCACGCCGACGCAGACAGCGACGAGGGCTATGGCAGCGAAGTCAGGCTGCTCAGTCGTGCCCTTCACCCCACGTGTGGAAAAGAACTACAGCGTCGTGGCCACCAACTCCGCGAGCTGCAGGGGGCGGGTGCGCAACGTCCGCGTTGGCGTGAAGCTGTACCAGTACAAGAGTGGGTGGTATGTAGCGGACAAGAAGTCCACCTCCTGGGGAACCGTGTCCGTCTCGCGGTCCGGTTACGTTCAGAAGTGGATACATCCTATCCCAGAAAGAGTCTGCTACAAATATATTACGTATGCCTGGGCAACCTGGACCTATTCAAACGGCAGTCCTGGATCGGCGGGTCTCTATTCCGCCACCAAGAGATTATCGCCAGTCCGTTCCTGCTAGTGCCGTGTCGTGATCACGTGCTCGTCGTCGAAGATTGCGTGGGTCTTTTCGGGGGCGTGAAACAATCGTACTTATGAGGTGTCCTTCGCCTGTGGGTGCTGGAAGCGCAGAGAACTCCCATCATTCCAGGTCGGAGGGCACCTCCCTTCATTTCACGGCATTCAGGTCGGATTCGGATCGGTGCATCCAGGCTTAGTGATCTTGTTTGAAGCGTTCCGAGGCATGGAATCACTACGGGATTGCCGCCCTTAGATGACTTCGCCATTGTGGACCCAACCTCGACGGGCCCCCCAGTAGCACGTAGCGTGCGAGGTGATGACCCCACGAGAGGGAGCAGCCATGGAGCTCGAAACCATCCCTGCAAACCAGTACGGCATCGATCCGCGCACGCTGAAGGCGATGCAGTATCGCATCGAGCGCCAAGTGCCCCGCACCTCCAACGTCGCCACTTTTCACTTCACGCTGCGTGACGCGACCACGCGTGGCTATGAGCCTTTCCGCCAGCACACCGAGGCCAGCACTGGTGCCGGCGTCTACACGGAGGTGAACCTGCAGGGCAAGCTGGTTAGGATCAACTACAGCCACTCCGAGTACGTCTTCGTTCACGGGGATTACTTCACGGAGCTGAAGGAGTCTGAAGAGTGGCCCAGCGTCTATGTCATCGACTGGGTGTTCACTGAGCGCGCCGCCTGTAACGGAGCCTGGTGGGGCAACAAGCACGTCGAGGCCGGGTTCGCACAGATGATCAAGAATCTGGAGACGATACAGAAGTTCGGGAAGTGGGACTTAAACAGTGAGTACGACGACTACGAGGAACGTCCGGACCTGAATATCAGGATCGTAAACTCTTTCAACGCAGACGATGCCAAGGAGGGCATTAAGGTAGCCGTCAACGCCTACAAACGCAGGAATTGACGTACTCCGGGGAATGCTTGAGCGCTGGCCGACCAACGACCCGGCCGCGATACTGATCTTCAATTCGTAGTGTCGACTCCCGTTGTGATGGTCAGCGGCGGCGAGATTGGCCAGGACGCCACGTTTGAGCAGGGACCAGATGCCCTGTGCCGGATCTTGCGTGGAGACAATGACGCTCCACGCGTGTTCAGGATCTTCATAGCGGATCGTCATCGGTAAGGGTCAAGGTGGTCGGTGGGTCCGATCACGGCGGGGTCGGCGTAGCGGGCGGGGGACAGGTGGACGCCCGTGGCCCGTTCGGCAAGGGCGAGGGCCCGGGCGATGGGATTATCGGGGAACTCGGGTCGGTTGCCGTCGATATTCATGTCGAGGGCTTCGACGTCCGCCTGGAGCCGGTCGGGATCAAAACCCCAGCGGTAGGAGTAGGAGTACAGATCGAATGTGGTGACCAGCTGTGCGCCTGCCGAAAACTCTATCCATGCAGTTCAAGCCGCATGTGAGTACTCGTGGAGAACGCGGCCGAGCCGGTCTCGTCGGCGTACGTTTAGGTCGGTGATTCGCCCGGGGTCCATGATCGGATCGGGGACGGTACGCAGTGGGGCGGCTTGGTTCAGGGCTTGGTGGGCTCGGTGCTGGTTGTAGAACTGTTCGTACTCGCGTAGGGCGTGCCGCAGGTGGCCTTCCTGTTTGAGGATCTCCCATACCGTGGACGGTGCGACCTTGATGCCGAGCGTGGCGAGTTCCCCGTGCACCCGCCGATAGCCCCAGCCCGGATTCTCCCGGACCAGACGCAGGATGAGAGCGCGGGTGGAGCGAGCCGTGGGCGGGCGCCCGGGCCGCTTCGGCCTGCAGGTACGAACATGGCGCCGTTTCATCAGATCGCGGTGCCAACGCAGGACGGTGTCCGGCCGGACGAGGAGCCGCAGTCGGCGCAGGGCCTTGCGGGGCAGCGAGGTCAGCAGGGCGGCCAGAAAGGCGCGGTCCTCGGGCGCGAATCTCACCCTGGCGTCGGCGCCGAGTTGGCGTTCAAGCACGGTGATCTGGTGACGCAGGGCAAGTATCTCGACGTCCTTGTCCCGATCGCTCATGGGTAGCAACCGCAGCGCGGCGAAAGTGTTCGTGACGGTGAGATAGGCCAGGCGAAGGAGCACGGCCGATCATCATGCCGCACTTGGTTCCGTCTCCTGGGTCGCCGGAACTCGCGCCGCCACGCGAAGCCCTTGCAGGGTCATGACGTGGGCGGATGTAATTATCGGCAGGCGCAGTCCAAACGATCTACCGCGTGCCCGGACCGTGCCCAAGAGCAGCCAACGAGCAGCCATCGGCCGTCTTCTACTCGGTCCAAGACCGCAGCGAATCGAGAAACCGCAGGTCAGGGGGCGTACTTATAAGTAGGGCGGGTGGGACTTGAACCCACGACCCACGGATTATGAGTCGCCTTGATCAATGCCGCCCTGTGCCTCGGTGTGCCAGTTTCTATCATTCCGTCCGTTGTTGTCCATGCGGACGTGCCAAGCTATGACGGCCCATTTCACCCCGTGCCGCGTACACACGAGCAACCGCCGAGCAACCATCCCGGCAATAGCTGAACCAACTATCGAGCAATCGCCGAGCCCACTCGGCGTTCTGTGAGGAGGGAGGCGGTGTCGCCTATGGTCAGGACTCGGGGGCCTGCATGTCGTCCGTGAGGTTTCGTGTACGGTCCTGTCCGCGCCGGCGTTCCTGCAGAATCCATTCCTTCCCTTCTGCGGCGATCCCTTCCAACACGTGCAAGGTGTGGCGAAGACCTGCGGCGTCCAGCGTTACATCAGATACCGCTCCAGGATGCTCCCCCTGTTGGATCTCCTCCGCGTCCGGGCTGACCCGAACGCGGATTTCTTGCCCGTTGACGAGCGCGAGTTCGAAGGTCCGTTCATCGTTGTCCGCCTGGCGCACTCGTAGGGCCGCGATCGCCTCGAACCGGTAGTTGGCCCGCTGCCGGGCGTGAAAGGTGCCTCGTTCGAAATCGAGGGTGACGGTGAGCTGACGCACTCCATCTTGAGTGAGGACGAAGATGAGGATCTGGTACCTCAGGTAACGCCAGGGGCCGTTCCGCACTCGCGCACGCTTGCTCGACGCGGCGGGCGCTTCGATGAAGGCGTGGGCGATGACGTTGCTCATGGTCAGCTTGTAGTGCTGTAGTGCCTCGCTCAGCAGCACTTTCCGGTCGCAGTCCAGCCAGTCGGCCATTTCCCGGTCTTTGGGCTTGTCAGCCAGCTTCGCCTGCCATCGGGCGAAGGCCGCCTTGCTGTCCTTCAGTACCTGGTCGCTTTCGGACTTGTCAGCCGCGGCTCGGCGACGCTCCAGGGCGATGCGTAGCCAGGCACGGGCGGCGATCCAGCCGCCTGCCAGCGCGAGCAACGAGGAACGCGCCCCGCTCAGGGGAGTGACCAGTACCGCACTGCCAGCCGCCCAGATCCCCCCGCCGAGGAGCACGGTGATCCCGAAGACTGCTGCGGCTTTGGTGGGCGTAGGCGTGGCGAGTTCCCTGCGGTAGCTCCACAGCGTGCCTGTCTCCCAGCGTCGCCTGACGTCGCCGGCCCGGTAACGGATCAGCCAGGCGATCTTCTCGACGCCGACTCTTGTCTCCCGGTACACCTCGACTATCTCGTCGCGGATGCTCCCGCGGATCCCCGCCGTCGCAGCCAGCCATATGTCGCGGTTCGCGCCCCGCGGGACGTATTTGGCGAAGTAGTAATCGAAACGTTGATCCACTTTGCTGGCGAAACCGTCGGATGGAGCGCTCCAGCGCAGATGAGGCGTCGCATACTCCCGGTCCTTGGCGCGGCGTCGCGCTGTGCGGAAGCGCCATTCCACAGTGTTGCGCGCGCCGAAATAGCCGCCGGCGATGCTCAGAAGGTAGGGGAGGAGTGCGGAGATCCGGCCTCCCTGCACCAGCAGGAAACCGATGTGGATCGCCGCGGCGCCGAAAACCGCCGTCGCCGTCACGGCCTGGAGCCAGGTGGTGAAGGGAATCGCGGCCGGCCGTGGTTTGCGCTCCCGAGGGGGAAGCGGATCCGGCTGGAAGAACTTCCAGACCCGGTCTCCCCGCTCGCCGGCTGTCCGGCCGAGCTCAGCCTGGCTGACGGCGCGGTGCCACATCTGCTCCTTGAACGATCCGTCCAGGAACAGTTCCAGGTGCCGGAGAATGAGGAAACGCTGAGAAGAGCCGAGTTCGTCGAACTCTTTGAACAGGAGGCGGAGATCCGCGTCGCGTTTCTCCGCGCACGCCAACAGACGGTGAACCATCCTCACGCCATCCGCCCATGGGTCATCGCCGGTGAGCCGGAGGGTGTTCGGAGCATTCCGCAGCTGGGCTGCCTCTTCCTTGGACAGTTCGAGCCGGGTTCTGCCGCTCATCAGAGCGAGCAGCCAGTAGAAGCAGGCTCTGTTGGTGAGGTGCCCGGTCGCGACGGCTTCGCTGATGAGCTCCCAGGCCCGCCCCGAGGCACCGCTCTCGAGGAAGTGGACACCCGTCTCGAACTTCTCCGCCGGGGAGGCGTTTGGGGACGTCGTATAGGTGTAGATGTCGCCGTGTACAACGCCCGCCTGGACTCCGACGTAGGCGGAATCCCGGGCGATATTAGTTGCGGTGTTGTCGAACGTACTCATGACAGCCCCTGGGCTAAGGCGATGATGACCGCAAGTTCCCCAGCCAGCTCGGCTACGTCGCCGATGAGCCCGCGTACCTTCTTGAGCGCCAGCACCAGCTTGCCCCGGTTTTGCGGCGTGTTGGTCTTCAGTGCCTCGTCGGCCGCGTTAAGTTCTGCCTCCGCCGCCGCGTAGGTGTCTTCGTCCAGGTGTCCGGCGGTTCGTGTGCGCTGGAGCTGGGCGCGGAAGCCGGCGAGCGCCTCCTCGAGATCGGTCGTCGGGGCGTTCGGCTCTAGGGTGATGCGGATGCCGCCGTGCACGGTGCCGGCCTGGACTCCCACCCTTGCGTTCCCCTGTGCGATGTTCCGGGTCGTCTCGTGCATGGGCAAGGTCCTCGTCGTCTCCGCTGCCATGGGCTGGCCGCTGTCCTGCTTCTCGAAGGCCAGTTCTTTGGCCAGAACCGCGGCGAAAGCGGCCGCGTTGGCCACTGCTCGCGGCTGCCACTGCTCGCGGTCCATGGTCTCCTTGGTGCCGTCGGCCCGGTCGCTGATGCCCCGTATCACGACCACCGGCAGCGCCCCGTTGAGGTGTCCGGCCTGCACCACACCGGCGCCTTCCATCTCGATCGCCAGGGCGTCGTTGTAGTGGTCGCGGATCCACCGAGCGTGTGCGGAAAGTCGGGAATTCAGGACCACTTCGCCGGCGGCGATCGGCCCGAAGTGGACTTCCGGCGTATGGCCGCGAACAGGGAGATCACGTATCCACGAGCCGGTACGCGCGATGTGCCGGGCGATCTGGTCGGCGGCGTGCGATGTCTCCCAGACTCGGGGGCGGCTCTTGAACCCGTCGTCCTCGCTTGTCCCACCGTGGAACGCGTAGACGTGCGTCGCCACGACCACATCTCCGAGGGAGATGTGGGAGTGCAGGGCACCCGCCACTCCCACAAAGAGCAGGGCGGCGGGGGCGAACTCGGCGATGGCGCGTTCGGTCAGGACCGCCGCTGACTGATTGCCCTTGCCGACGTGCGCCAGCGCCACTCGGCACCGGCTGTCCACGAGACGGCCGACCTCGAAGCGGGTGCCCTGCTGGTGCCGGTGCAGGCGCGGGTCGACCAACTTCTCCCGGATCGCCTGGTATTCCAGGTCCAGTGCTGTGAGAATCACGATCGGTCGGTGGTTCACTGCTGCTCCTTGTGTGTCGATAACTCGGTGGGACGGACCATCGGCGGATACAAGACCTTGCGCGGGCCTGCTTTGAACAGCCGTGCCGGCCGCCCGGTCGCGGACTTCCGCTCCGAACCGGCCGCGACGATGAATCCGCCGGTCTTCTGGACCTTGCGATAGAAATTCCTGGGGTCGAGCCGGATCCCCCAAACCGCCTCGTACACCTCCTGAAGATCGGTGATCGTGAAGGTGGGCCCGCAGAAGGCTGTCGCGAGCGCGGAATGTTCGAGCTTGACGCGGGCGCGCTCGACGCCGTCCGCCACGATCCGCCGATGGTCGAAGGCGAGCTCCAACTCTCCGGAAAGCACTCGATCGACCGGCTGCCATTCGGCGTTGGCGGCGTCCGTTCCGGCCGTCGGCTCGGGCAACCACGGAGCGATGGCCAGATAGGCAACGGACACCACCCGGCCGCGCGGATCGCGACCTGGATCGCCGTATACGCCCAACTGCTCCAGGGTGAGGGACGCGACGTCCATGTCGGCCTCCTCCGAAAGCTCTCGGTGAGCCGCGGCGGTGATGCTCTCTTCGGAGTGCTGAAGGAAACCGCCTGGCAGCGCCAGCGCACCCTTGTACGGCTCGATCCCGCGCTCGACGAGCAGTATCTGCAGGCGTGACTCACGCAAGGTCAAGATCACCAAGTCGACGGCAAGCAGAACGACGGGAGGTGTCCATTGCTCATCGGTCATGCGGCGAGGCTAGTTTTTTGTCAGATTGACAAAAATAGGTGTGGCGGTGACAGACACCTATCCCTTGTCGTTGACCTCAGGCGTCGGGAGCGATGCTGCGCCTGCCGACATGGCATCCGCGCAGGTAATCCGGCTTGCCGACTTCTCTTGGTGTGCGCCCGCTCCGGCTGCCAGAAGGACCCCGATCGCGGCAGAATGATCACGCGTGCTCTTTCGCCTGGCCTATCTGACCGTCACGAACGCCTTCGCCGCACTGCGGCTGCTTCCGATGGGCGACCGGGACAAGGATGCCGAGATTCTCGCACTACGTCACCAGATCACCGTCCTTGCAACTCGGCGTCGGCGCCAGGGTAAGGTTCGCCCCCGAAGACCGGGCCCTTCTCGCCGCCCTTCTGGCGTCGCTGCCCCGCGAGGTTCTACGCCGAGTGCGGCTTATAGTCCGCCCGGCGGCACCCAGTCGAGTGTGACGGTCCCGTCCGGGAAGCTGACCGATGGGTGGCTAGTCCGCTGGCGTGTCCGCGCTGTCTCAGCGGCTGCTTCCTCTGCCTGGTCGGACTGGCAGTCCTTCACTGTCAGCCTGCCCAAGCCCACCGCTACCGGCCTGGCCATCACCCCGTCGAAGGTGGTGGACGGCGTGACAGTGACCACCACGCTCACGCCCATGCTGGAGGCCACCGTCACCCATCCGACCGGCCAAACACTGCGAGCTGAGGCCGAGATCGAGCACGACCCGACCGCACCGCAGGGACAGGGGAGCGGCCAGATCTGGACCGGGAGCGTGGACGACGTCGCCTCCGGCACCCAGGCCAGCCTCACGGTCCCGGCGGGGGAACTGGCCGACGGGTGGAAGGTGCGCTGGCGCTTGCGCGCGGTCGCCGAGCAGGTTACCTCGGCCTGGTCGGACTGGCAGCAGGTCACCGTCGACGTCACCCAGCCCGGCGAGGAACCTCTGGCGCAGACCACCGGACCGGTGATCCGCACCGACCAGAGCTTCACCGTCGCTGCCTGGCTGCGTTGGAGTGACAAGGACGGCGCGTACACGGTCATCGAGCAGAAGGGCACCCACACCGCACCGTTCCGCCTCGGCAACGATCCCGACCGTGGTCTGGTGTTCACATTCACCAGCGCCGATGGGGCCGACGCGCCGACGGAGGGCGTGTTGTCGGACGTTGAACCGCCGGTGAACGAATGGTTCCATCTCGCCGGTGTCTACGACGCCACGGCAAAGACGGCCACGCTCTACTTGAACGGTGATGTGGTCAAATCAGAGCCAATCAGCTTCCCTGCCTGGAACGCGGAGAGCCCGCTGACCCTCGGCACGAGCATGCGCGGCGACCTCGATGAGGTCCACGCTCTTCAGACAGCGCTTCCGCAGGTGGAGGTGAGCAGACTCTACGGGTTCACCGACCCGGTGGCCGCGAGTCCTGAGAGCACCGCGACTCTCCGGCAGGTCACCATGTTGGCGCGGTCTAGGAAGTTCCCCTACAACCGTCTCACTCACGAGGACTGCGCGACGGCTGTTGGCACTCCCGAGCGCCCCGCGTGGGAGGCCTCACTGCTCGGCCCGATCAGGCGGGCCTTTTACTACAAGAACTCCTACAACATGTGCTACGCCATGTGGATCGGCGAGAGGGAGGAAGACAACGACCTGGAGGACGAGAACGATCTCTTCGAGATTGCCAAGTGGTACGGCCGTCTGACACTGGTCTTCCACACCTACGTAGGCAAGGCACACGGCAACACCCAGGCGCGGGATGCCAAGGCAGGCGTGGACAGTCGGCAGGTCAAGGTCTGGGCGCGGCTGGACAAGGTCAAGTTTGTCGACCCCGACTGGACCGACCGCAAGTTGCGCATCGCGCTCGGTCAGAACGGGCTCAACTGCCGGGCCACCTATGTGGAGGACGGTGTCACCAGGTTGGCGCCGCACGGCAGGGAGGCGTTGGTCACCAACTGGCGGGACGGCGGCGACTTCGAGTTCACGTTGGGCATTCCGTGGGATGGACTTCCGCACGGCGACAAGGTCGGCACATGTAGCGTCGAGCCCTACGTCAACTTCACTTCCAATCCCGACCTGACGGATCGGATGTGGTACCTGAACCCGTTCTTCAGAGACAAGAAATACACCCAGTCTTTCGTCTGCGACAGCGCGGACTGGATTACGGCCTATACAGGTGGCTGTATCGTCGGTTCCGTGGCACCTATCTTCATTCTCGACGCTAATGAGAAGGGAAAGAAGTCGGTCGAGAAGAGCGTCGAGAATATTTACAACTCGCTATATAATCCCGGGGCGACTCTTCCTGTTCCTCCGGCCGGAGTGGTCAAGAAGGTTCCCGGCGCCTGGAACGTCAACAACTACGGTTGCGCCCGAATTGGCACACAGCCAGGGGGCTGTCTGCATCGGACCCGGGATACGGCCATACACAAGAAGAATCGCGACGTAGCCATTCCGGCTTGTCTGGCTCAAAGAGCGTATACGCGCCCGGAAAGCTGCGACGAGTATCCGTTCGCCACCACGCTTGAAGGGGCGGGTTCAGGGCCGCACTTCTCCGTGAAGATCATGCACGAGAGTGACAACTGCTCTTCCGGTTCACGGCTGTCGGTCTTCTACCAACGGCACCGGATCAGAGAGCGGAGTCCGTTCTGGGTCGATGTGATTCAGAAGGGGCACACGCGGCCCGCAAGCGGGGCTCCCGGAATCGTGGCCACCGAAGCAATCTTCCCTGAGGAGATTCTCGATCTCAGAGGCTGCGGTATCGATGGGGTCGACACCCCTATCGGTCCGTGGTGATCAATTAGGATCAGATGATGTTCGACGGCGTTGCCGGGGCAAGCCTGCCCCGGCAACGCCGAACGAGATGCATGCCTGCCAGCCACTCGAGGAACGATGAACGAGGCTCTCGCCTTCTACTCTGACGCCGATCGGCTCTTCGCCGATCCGGTGTGCATAACTTGGATCAGGGGCGTCGCCGTTGAGGACGTGTTGAGGGAGTTCGGCGCTGATCCAGAACAGGCCATCGAGGCGACATGGGCTCAGGTGTACGCCGCGGCTTGGGGTGACGACGATGACAACGGCGCGGAAGCGGACGGCGATGACGGAGAGGACTACGACGGGCTCAGTGGGGTGCTGCTTGCCGCCGCACACGACGGCGGCGTGGTCGTGGTCGAGCCGCTGTCGTGTTTGGGGACCGATAGCGCGTTGTTGCGAGACCTGACGGCCGCGGGTGGTGAGGCGCTCAGCCTCTACTGGACAATCAATCTCCAGGTATCGGTTACGTCGGCGGTCGGCGGTCGCATCGTGGCCACCTTCGACCCGCTGGAACTGTTCGCTGCCAGCGGTGACGACCCCGACGCTGTGTCAGAGTGGTTGCGCTCTTTGCCGGTCACGGAGACGCAGTGGCGGGAGGACTGGATGGCCGTCGCTTTCGCGCTTGGAGAGCGCCTTTCAGGCATTCGCGTCCACAGGGATTGGCTGGCACGACCGCACCTGCTCAGCCGTACCGCCCCCCATAGCAGACGACCTGAGCTGTTCCTGGACGCGCGGATGCGTGCCCTGGTCGCTGCCGACCCTCGTGTCGCGGCCATCGCCGCCCAGCCTGACCACGACAAGCTTCCCGAGATTATCCGGATCGCCGCCGAGATGGCGGTAAGGAGCACTGGCATCCGTGGAGACGTGGTCGACAAGGCGATGAACCTGATCACGACGGGTGAGCGCGGAACTAGAGGTAGGGCGCTCGACGCCGAGCTCGCGCTGATGGCCGATCAACTGCTGAAGCAGGCGCAGGCGGCCCATCAGCGTGACGCGCGAGGTGCCCCCTTCAATCCAGGCCATGACACCGTCTTCGGGCGCCTTCTTCTGGAGCGACAGGCGGTCGAAGCCCTGCGGGGGGCGCTGTACTCCGATCCGGAAACGGCCTCGTCGAAAGCGCTGGACGGCGCGGCCGCCACCCAGCTGAGCCACGACAACGGCGACGACATCCGGTACCGGACGCTCACCGCGATTCGACACTTCATCGTGCATGGCGAAAACTGGCTTTAACTTCAGCTGTCGATGGTTGGGTTCCCTAGCATGAATCCGAGCCAGCCGGTCCCGCCGGGTGGCTCGGGGGGATCTCACCTCCGGGCTCCCATAGAACGGAGAGTGACAATCTCAGCCTTGATTAGCGACACTTTACGGGCCACTCCCGCGCCACCCACCTGGGTGGTGGACGGAGTGCGTCCGCCTGCCGTTCCGGCAGCGTCCGCCGCAGCGTGTCGGCGAGGCCCTCGCGGCCTGATGCTTTTGGTGAACACCTTAGGCCCTCGCGGCCTGATCCACTACATCAGTGGTGTCCGTCGAACCGAATCAAGCCCAGGGTTGACTGGCGTGATCGCTAAGGGGAGCTGATGGGGATGTTGGCCTCTGCCGCCCATCTCTCGATTCTTGGCCAATCGGTGTTCGTCCATGCGCTGCGTTGCAGGGTGCCTGTGGGTGCCAGAAACTCGGCAACGCGGCTGATCTGCGGTTCGACGCTCGAGCGTTCACTGTGCATGATCATGCCGATAGCCGTTCCTCGATCATCGGACGCCAACGATCACAGACGGGCTTGAGCCGTAGGAGTCGGTCTGCTGGGCTTGCCTGGGTCGTGGCAGGCGGGACGATCAGGCTTCAACCTCAGCCAGCTACGGACATGGCTCGTGCGCGGGCGATCATCCCGGAGCCGAGGCCCCCGCCGGAGGCATATTTGATGGATGACGAGCGGCGGGGCCGATGCGATGCGCGTGAACCAGCGCCATATGAGCGGCGTCTCACGATCATGACTCGTACACGCTGGGTCCTGCTTGTCGCGGCTGTCGTCGCTCTGGTCTTGGCGGGGCTGCTGTGGTGGATCACGACCGAGGGCGCCCGGCAGCTTGATGGGCACATACGGCAGGCTCTTGAGAGTTATGAACGGGGGTTCGCAAGGGACGGTGCGGGGGCTACTCCGACACCTCTACCTCTGCGGCGGGATGGGTACGGCCCCCTTCTTGGCGCTCCGTCCGTCAAGAAAGTGACCGTTCACCGGGACGGACAGACGCTCACCGCCGAGTTCACTGGTGGGAAGACCACTGGGCCTTGCGGCGCGGACTACACCGCGCGAGCCGTCGAGTCTACGCATGCGGCCCTGATCGTGGTAGAGGAGCATCCACACGAGAGGGGAAGTAGCTGGGATTGCCTGGATGTGGGATACCGCAGGCAGGTGATCGTACGGCTCAGCCGTCCCCTGGGTGAGCGTGTGGTGCTGGAGGCCATGAGGGGGATGCCCGCGCCTGTTGATCTCATGAGATGACCCGGGCGACGGCGGGTTCGTGGTGGGCTTGGGTGTGGCGGATGCTGTGCACGGCGGGCGGCCCGAGCTGTCGGCGGCCGGAACCGGCCCCCAGGCCGCATGCCCGGCCTACGAACCCTGGCTCTGGTCGGGGCGATCATCCCGGAGCTGAGGCCCGCGCCGGAGCCCGCTCTTGCTCCTGGGGGATGCCTAAGATCACACTGGTCCGTATGGTTCGTGTCTGTCTACTCTTTTGCGCCCTGGCAATGGTTGTGACCACGGCGGCTTCCTCGATGCTGACCTTGTCGAGGAACGACGAGATGGGCCGCGCGTGTTTCCTCGGGGTTTCCGATCTGCGATCGGTGTCACTGCTGCTTTCGCTGAGCTCGGTATTGAGCGGAATCGGAATTGCTGTGGGCTCTGCGGCTGCAGGTAGGGAGTGGAAGATGCGGAGGAACGCAAGCCGTGGGCTAGTGCGGTGACCGGATAGGTTCCCCGGATCCTGGCTTGCAGGCGTGGCGCCCGGGTGGGTTCGGCGCGCGTTGCCAATCCCGGCTCTCGTCACAGCTCTCCCGCTTCGGGCCAGTTGGACCAATGGGTGTTTGGCGGCATGGTGGGCCGGTATCGAGTGGCGTCTCCGGTAGCGAGGACCTCAGCGATCTGCCGGAAGGTCTCGGTTTCGCTCGGAAGGTTCTCGAACAGATCCGCCTGATGCCACTCCTCCAGGCGCAGGATCACGGGAAGGTCCAACGGGACCCGGGAGCGCACTTCATGCTCATCGGCCAGGAGCAGATCCCGGTGGGCGGGTACCAGCAGGCGGCAGACGTCCCACATTGGCTGCCCCGCGCGAGTGTCGACCTCCATGGACCGCCCACGGATCTGCAGCGGCACGTCGCCGACGTAGCCGAGTTCGGGGTCGCTCACCTGCTCGGCGTTGTCCAGCCGGTCGTGGAAGTCGTTATTGTCGGTCCCCGGCCTACCGGAGGTGAGGCAGTTGCCGAATGTGTGGAGGACATCAACGAGGTTGGCGGCACGGTAGTTGAAGCCGACCAGTTCGACGACAAGTGCCCAGCGTGTCTCGTCGCGCATAAGGTGCATCCGCGTGTCGGTCGGATAGACATAGCCGTTGTCGAGGTTGGGAAAGCGGTAGTTCTCGGCCGCGTCGTTGAACTGGGCCAGGATGGCGTCAGTAGAGATCACGCAGATCATGGTAGAGGGGTGCCGGTTTGACTTTTCGATCAGCTGATCGCCTTTCGCTAACCCGGTGAACGTATGTGGTCACGGCCCTAGAGCGTGTCCCGCGATCTTTGGTGCCAGCTTGGTGTAGATCATTGGCGTGGATGAGGAGCGTCTGAAACGTCATGATCTGACCGATGAGGAGTGGGTGCGGCTGGAGCCGTTGCTGCCGGTGAGCACGGGGTGGGGCGCACGGTGGAACGACCACCGAACCGTGCTCAACGGGATCTTTCACCGGACGCGGACAGGCACAGTGTGGCGGGATCTGCCGCCGTCTTACGGGAACTGGAAGACGGTCTACAACCGGCATCGCCGCTGGTCATTGGATGGGACGTGGGAACGGATCCTGGATGAGCTACGGGCGGGGTGCGACGAGGCCGAGGGAGAGGACTGGACAGTCAGCGCCGACTCCACGGTGGTGCGTGCCCACCAGCACGCGGCCGGTGCTCGGCACTGCGCCTGCCGACAATGACATCCGCCCAGGTCACGGCCATGTTGGGCTTCGCGTGGCGTGCGCGAGTTCCGGCCTCCAGGTGAGGGCGACGCGTGCGGCATGATGATCGGCTGTGCTCCTTCGCCTGGCCTATCTCGCCGTTACGAACGCCTTTGCCGCGCAGCGATTGCTGCCGATGGGCGATCGGGACAAGGACGTCGAGATTCTCGCCCTGCGCCATCAGATCACTGTCCTTGAACGGCAGCTCGGCGCCGATACCAGGGCGAGGTTCGCGCCCGAGGATCGGGCTTTCCTGGCCGCGCTGCTGACATCGCTGCCGCGTGAGGTCCTGCGCCGGGTACGGCTTCTCGTCCGGCCGGATACCGTCTTGCGCTGGCACCGCGATCTGATGAATCGGCGTCATGCTCGTACCTGCCGGCCGAACCGGCGAGGGCGCCCGCCCACGGTCCGCTCCATCCGTGTCCTCATCCTGCGCCTGGTTCGCGAAAATCCATCGTGGGGATATCGGCGAGTGCACGGCGAGCTCACCACGCTCGGTATCAAGATCGCACCGTCCACGGTCTGGGAGATCCTCAAGCAGCAAAGGCTTGATCCGGCGCCCGAGCGGGCTTCCACCACGTGGGCCGAATTCCTGCGCTCGCAAGCCGATGCCGTGCTGGCCTGCGATTTCATCGAGACCATCACTTTGAACGGGCAGCGCCAGTACATCCTGGCGGTCATCGAGCACGCCAGCAGGCGCGTCCGCGTGCTGGGCACCACCGCGCACCCGAACGCGAGCTGGGTCATTCAGGCGGTCAAGAATCTGGTGATGGATCTGGAGGATGCGGGCTGCCGGACGCGCTACCTGATCCGAGACCGGGACGCCAAGTTCCCGGCTCTTATGGACGAGATCCTGTCCGATGCCGGCATCGAGACCATGCTCACCGGTATCCGGGTGCCGCGCATGAATTCGATCATGGAGCGGTGGGTGCAGTCGTGCCGCCGTGAGCTACTGGACCGCTGCCTGATCTGGAACGAACGCCACCTACGGTACGCCCTGCGCGAGTACGAACGGTTCTACAACCAGCACCGAGCCCACCAGGCCCTGGCCCAAGCGGCCCCGCTGCGTACCGTCCCGGATCCGATCACGGATCCCGAGCGAATCATCAACCTGAACATACGCCGACGAGACCGGCTCGGTGGCGTCCTTCACGAATACTCACATGCGGCTTGAACTGCGCGGACGGAGTTCTCGGCAGGCGCACAGCCGAAGGTCTCCACGGGCTGGGGGTTGATCGAGCGGAGCGCGTTGTCCGGCATCGGTCCGCTGGCTGCGGATTTCGTCCGGCGGGACCATACGCCGCACCTCACCGAGGCCATGCAGATGCGCAAGCTCGGTGTCGCGGTGGGGGCGGCTACGCCGGCGAGCTGCTTACCGACGGCCCCGCCGAGGATGACCCGGTGGTTGTGGTACGACGCCCGGCGGCGCAGGGTCAGCGCCCGCCGCCACCAGGTCGAGCGTCGAGTAGGTGTCGATGAGGAACGGCTTGGACACCTCGAGTCCGGCATCGACTCTCAGCTATGAGCGGCCATTACCCATCGTCATGGTCGGGACGGCTTCGAGGAGCTGCTTCGTGTACGGGTGCGCGGAACGCTCGATGACGTCCTCCGTCGTACCGTGCTCGACGAGCCGGCCGGACTTCATGACCGCGATCGAGTCGGCCATGTAGCGGACCACGGCGAGGTTGTGCGAGATGAACAGGATCCCGACACCGGTCCGGGTCTGGATCTCCTTGAGCAGGTTGAGCACGGCACCCTGGACCGAGACGTCGAGCGCCGACGTGATCTCGTCGGCGATCAGGACCTCGGGCTCGGCGGCGAGGGCGCGGGCGATGGCGACGCGCTGCCGCTGTCCGCCGGAGAGCTGCCGGGGGCGCTTGTGGACGTCGCCAGGATCGAGCCGGACCATCTCGAGCAGCTCGGTGACCCGGGCCGGCCGCTCCCGCCGCCCGCTCGCCCGGGGCAGGCCCTCGGCGATCGACGCGCCGACGCTCATCCGCGGGTTGAGGGACGCGTACGGGTCCTGGAACACGTACTGCAACGGCGGGCGGCCGCGCGGGTCGAGCCCCGCCCCCTTCCAGAGGATCGTGCCCGAGGTGAGCGGGGCGAGGCCGACCGCCGCCCGGGCGAGGGTCGACTTGCCGGACCCCGACTCGCCGACGAGCCCGACGACCGAGCCGGCCGCCACGGTCAGGCTGACCTCGTCGACGGCCGTCACGGCGCCCTGATTGTGGCCGTACCGGACAACTATGTCGCGGAGCTCGAGCACGTCACGCCTCGCTTTCTAGGACCGGCAGCAGCGGATGCCAGCAGGCGACGGCGCCGCCACCGCCCGAGTCGGCCAGTTCGGGACGCGCCTGCCGGCATCGGTCGTCCGCCCGGCCGCACCGGGGCGCGAACGCGCAGCCCGGCGGCAGGTCAGAGGCGTGCGGCGGGCGGCCGGGAATGTTCGCGAGCGGCCGCGACCGGTCCGTCGACATGTCCGGGATGCTCGCGATCAACGCGCGGGTGTACGGATGCGCGGCCTCGGCGAGCCCGCTGACCGGCAGTTCCTCGACCACCCGGCCGGCGTACATGACCAGGACCCGGGACGCGTTCTCAGCCACCACCGCGATGTCGTGGCTGATCAGCAGGACGGCGGCGTCGCTCTCCCGGGAGATGCGCCGCAGCAGGCCGAGCACCTCCTTCTGGACGGTCACGTCGAGGGCGGTGGTCGGCTCGTCGGCGACGATCAGCGCCGGCTGGGCCATGAGGCCCATCGCGATCGACGCGCGCTGGCGCATGCCGCCGGAGAACGCCATCGGGTACTGCTTCGCCCGCGCCTGCGGGTCGGTGACCAGCACTGCGCTGAGGCGGTCGACGGCTCGTCGCCACGCGTCCCGGCGGCCGAGGCGTTCGTGGGTTTCCGCGACCTCGGCGAGCTGGCGTCCGACCTTGAGCGTCGGGTTCAGCGACGACATCGGGTCCTGGAACACCATCGCGAGCGAGGTGCCGAGCAGCCGCTCGCGGTCGCGGGGGCGCATCCGCCGCAGCTCGTTGCCCTTGATCTGGTGCACGTCGGCCTCAGCGACGTTCGGGTACGAGGTGAGCTGTGCGGCCGCCATGGCGGTGAGGCTCTTGCCCGATCCCGACTCGCCGACCAGCCCGACGATCTCGCCGCGGCGAAGGCGCATGCTGACGTCGACGACCGGGGAGAAGGGCGCGGTCTCGCCGGGTACGGTGACGGTCAGGCGCTCGATCCGGAGCACCTCGTCGCCCGGTGGCGGCGTCTCGGCCGGGGCCGTATCCCGGCGCTGGGACCTGAGGGACGGGAGCCGGAGGTGACCGTGCTGGCTGCCGCCGAGGACCTGGGTCAGCAGCTCGCCGGCGAGGACGAATGCGAGACCCGCGACGACGATCATGATGGACGGCGCGAGCGCGGCCGCCGGGTTGGTGTAGATGGCCGGCAGCCCGTCGGCGAGCATGCGTCCCCAGTCGTACTGCGGCGGTTGCACGCCGAAGCCGATGTAGGACAGTGCCGATATGCTGAGCAGCGCCGCCCCGACCTGGCTGGTCGCGTTGATGACGAGGGGTTCCGAGATGTTCGGGATGACGTGGCGAATCAGGATCCGCCACCGCGGGACCCGGAGCAGTCGCGCGGCGGAGACGTAGTCGGCGTTCGCGACACCGCTGGCGGTGGTGTGGGTCAGCCGCGCGAACGAGGGCGCGAAGGCGATCGCCATCGACAGCACAGCGCCGCGCGCCCCCACTCCGAAGATCATGGCGAGGAACAGGGCGAGCAGCAGCCCGGGAAAGGCGACCATCAGGTTCAGGACGGCGACCACCGCTCGGCCGGCGCGCCGGCCGAGCACGACGGGGACGGTGCCGATGATCAGCCCGCAGGCCACGCCGATGCCGACGACGAGCAGAGCGAGGACGAGGGACAGCCGGGTGGCCACCAGCGTCCGCGTGAGGACGTCGCGTCCGAGGGCGTCCGTGCCGAACGGGTGCGCCGCCGACGGTCCCGCCTGGAGCGCGCCGCCCGCGATCTCCGTGGCCCGGTCGCCGAGCAGCAGCGGCGCCACGACGGCGGTCGCGACCAGGAGCAGCAGCAGGGCGACCGTGACCACGCCGAGCGGCGACGACAGGTGATGGCGGGTACGTGACCAGGACACGTCAGCTCTCCTTGATCGTCGAGCGCGGGTCGATGACGGCGATCGCGATGTCGACCGCGAGGTTGATCAGCAGGATGCCGGCGCCGAAGAAGAGCGCGACCGCCTGGACGACCGGGTAGTCCTTGGCGAGCACCGAATGCACGAGCTCGGCGCCGACGCCGGGCCAGGCGAACACGTTCTCCACGAGCACGGTGCCGGCCACCATCGACGCGAGGATCATGCCGGAGACGGTCAGCGTCGGGGTCAGCGTGTTCGGCAGCGCGTGCCGCAGGTAGATCAGCCGCGCCGGGAGGCGCTTCGCGCGCGCCGCCCGGATGTAGTCCTCGCCGAGCACCCGCTGGGTCTCGGCCCGGACGATCCGCGCCAGGTAGGCGGCCGGCCCCACGACGAGGGCGGTCACCGGCAGCACGAACGACGCGGGACCGGACAAGCCCGCGACCGGCAGCGCATTGAGGGAGACGGCGAAGACGAACACGAGTCCGACCGACACCAGGTAGTCCGGCACGGAGAGCGCAAGCCCGGTCACGCCGCCGAAGCCGAAGTGCAGGCCGCGGCCCCGGCCGTCCCGGGTGGCGATACCGAGGAGCAGGCCCACCGGTATCGCCACCGCGAGGCAGACCACGAACGCGGTCAGGCCGAGCTGGAGGGTCGCGGGCACCAACTGTGCCATCTTCTCCCGCACCGGCGTCTGGGTGTCCAGGGACGTACCGAGGTCGAGGTGGAGCAGGTTCCAGAGATAGTCCAGGTACTGCCGCCACAGCGGGTCGTTGAGCCCGAGACGCTCCCGGGTGGCCGCGATGGTCTCCGGCGGCGCCATCAGGCCCAGGGCTCCGCGTACCGGGTCGCCCGGCAGCGCGTGGACCATGGCGAACGATGCGGTGACGACGACCGCCAGCGAGACGACGAACCTCCCCAGCCGCCGGATCAGGAATACCGGCCACGGGTGCCTGGCGCGCAGCGACGACTTCACAGAACCTCCCATCCTCCCCGCCGTGCCTAGCGCAGAACCCGGAGCGAGGTGGGCTCCAGCACGCGGGCGACGACGTCGAACTTGGCCCCGTTGCCCCAGTAGAGGTAGGGCGAGACGGCGATCGGGGTGATGTCCGCGTCCTTGATCAGGGCGCCCTCGCCCGCGTTCCAGTCGGCGCAGCCGCCGGTGCCGGACTTCGCCTGCGCCGCCTTGATCGAGCTGTCGAAGACGTCGTTGTGCATCGAGCCGTAGTTGATGCCGCCATGCGACGGGGTGGCGCCGGAGAAGAACGGCACGAGCGTGGCCGGGTTGGACACGCCGAGGCCGATGAGGGTCGCGGTCCACGGGCCCTTGCCGCCGAAGACGACATCGGACCGCGCGTTGAACGACTGTCCCTTGAGGTCCACCTTGACGCCCAGCGCCGTCCACTTCTGGCCGATGTACTCGGCCGCCGCCGCGGTCGTGGTGTCCTCGTTGTCGTAGACGAACGCGACCTCGAGCGGCTTGCCGTCCTTGGCCCGGGCTCCGCCGCCGGCGGCCGTCCAGCCGGCCCGGTCGAGCAGCGCCGCCGCGGCGGCCGCGTCGTACGCCGGCTTGTTCGGGGTGACGGTGTCACCGCTGCAGATCTTCGGGTCGGTCAGCAGCCCGTTGGCCTCCTGTCCGAGGCCGCCGGTGGCGACCTGGGCCAGTTCCTTCATGTTGAGAGCGCCGACGAGCGCGCGCCGGACGTTGACGTCGGCGGTCGGCAGACCGGCGGCCTGGTTGAAGGTGAGCTCGTCGTCGATGATGCTGCCGCCGTCCGAGAACACCTTGGCGGCCTTGAGCCGCTGGGTGTCGGCACCGGAGAGGTACGAGATGTTGACGCCCTTGCTCAGCAGGAGGTTGGCCGTCGTGGTCGCGCTCGTCACGAGCTTGAAGGTCACCTTCGCCGGCATACCGTTCTCGGCGGTCGAGGCGCCGTTCGGCCCCCAGGAGTACCCGTCGCGGCGGGTGTACGTGTACTGGTTGCCGGCCTGCACGCCGGAGAGGACGAACGGACCGGAGCCGGCGGAGGCGGCCTTCAGGGAGTCGCGGTTCTTGATGGCGCTCGAGCAGACCAGCGGCAGCTCGGCCAGGTTCTGGAAGAAGAAGGGCGCGCCCTCCTTGAGCTTGACCGCGACGGTGCCGGCGGCCTTGTCGGCCGTTGCCGTGGCGCCGGCAGGAACGGCGGCGCCGCGCATGGGCGAGCCGTTGCCCTCGGCGGCCACGTAGTTGATGTTGTCGGCCACCGTCTGCGCGTCCATCGGCGAGCCGTCCGAGCAGGTGACGCCCTCGCGGACGGTCAGCGTGTAGGAGGTTCCCTCGCCGGTCCACGACTTGACGACGCTGGGCGCCACCTCGCCGGAGTCCAGCAGTTTGACGGGCGTGTCGTAGGCGAAGACGGCCATCATCTTGTTGACGCCGTTGACCGAGCGCTGCGGGTCGAGCGCACCGGGGTCGCTGTCGATCGCGATGGTGAGCGAGCCGCCGTCGGCATAGTCGTCGCCGGACGAGCTACCGGTGCTCCCACCGTTGGAGCAGGCAGCCAGCGCGACTGTCGAGCACAATACGGAAATCGAGACACGAAAAGGGCGATTTCGGACCATTGGCGTGTGACTTCCTCTGCGGCCGGCGGGACGAGCCAGCTCGGCGCTGGGTGATGTAACCCACGATTGAAGCCACAGCGCGGCAGCGATTCTTGTCCAAGCCCACAAAGGTGCCCGTGCTCGATCGTGGCCAGACCCAAGCCCCACGGTCGCCCCTCACTTTAACGTCGTCCGCCAGACCGTACCCGACTAGGTGAAACATGGATCAAATGACGGAGGGGTCCGGGTTGATGGACGTCGAAAGCCTCGGCAAGCGGTACCAGGAGCTCCGGTACCGCACGGCGCCCACCTGGGCGCACCTGATCGGTGAGTACTCGGTGGCAGGGCACTTCGAGGACGTCAGCGCGACGGCCGAGGCGGCCGAGCTCCGCGAGCTGCGCGAGGTGGCACATGCCGCCGCCGCGCTCGCCCGTACGCCGGACGGCACACCCGTCTCGCTTGACGGCGCGGTCCTCGCCTGGCAGGCCGCGACCAGAGCCGACGTGCTCGAACACCGGTTCGCCGAGCTCGACGTCGACCCGCTCTTCGGGCCGGTGACCCAGTTCCCGGGCCGGGTCGCCAAGCTGGCGCTCCCGTCCGCCAAGGTGGCCGGCGCCCTGCCGAAGAAGTACCGCGGCTTCGCGCGCAATCTGCGCGACAGGCTGGAGCGTCTCGCTGCGGGCCGCGCGGCCGGCCGTACCCCGGTCGCCTTCGCCGTGGCGGACACCGTGGACAGGGTGCGGAAGTGGCTGCACACCCCGCTCGAGGACGACCCGCTGCTGGCCGTCGACCGCGCCGCGCGCACGGATCACCTGCGCGCGGTGGTCGGCGAGGTGGTGCGCCCTGCGCTGGCCGACTATGCCAACGCGTTGACACGGGAGGTCGCGCCGTCCGCGCGGCCCGACGAGCGGTGCGGGCTGTGCTGGCTCGACGACGGCGATCGCGTCTACGCCACCCTGGTCCGCTCGCACACCACCACCGACCTCCACCCTGACCGCATCCACGAGATCGGGCTCGCCCAGGTCGCGGCCCTGGACGAGGAGTACGCCGCCCTCGGCCGGGAGGTCTTCGGCACCTCGGACGTGCCCGCCGTCATGGCCAGGATGCGCGACGACCCGGCCCTGCACTTCGACGACGCCGCCGGCCTCGTACGCGCCGCGGAGGTCGCCCTGGCCCGGGCGACCGACCGCGCCCCGGGCTGGTTCGGGCGGCTGCCGCGCGCCGCGTGCGCGGTCGAGGCGGCGACGAGCGGATCGCTCGGCCAGTACATGCTTGCGCCGAAGGACGGCTCGCGGGGCGGGACGTTCGTCATCAACGTCTCCGATCCGCGTGCCTGGGCCCGGTACGAGGTTGAGGCCCTCGCCTTCCACGAGGGCGTTCCCGGGCACCACCTGCAGATGGGCCTCGCCGCCGAGCTCACCGAGCTGCCGGAGTTCCGCCGCACCACCACGGTCACCGGCTTCCTCGAGGGCTGGGGGCTGTACGCCGAACGGCTCGCCGACGAGATGGGCCTCTACAGCAGCCCGCTGGACCGGCTGGGCATGCTGTCGTTCGACTCGCTGCGGGCCTGCCGCCTGGTCATCGACACCGGCCTGCACGCCAAGGGCTGGAGCCGGCAGCGGGCCAAGCGCTTCCTGGCCGAGCACTCCCCGCTGAGCCCGGGGCACATCGACGCGGAGGTCGACCGGTACATCGTGACGCCGGGCCAGGCCCTGGCCTACTTGGTCGGCCGGCTCGAGATCGTGCGGATCCGGCGGGAGGCGGAGCGCCGGCAGGGTGCCGGCTTCGACCTGGCCCGGTTCCACGACGTGGTGCTCGGCGCGGGGCAGCTGCCTCTGCCCTTGCTGGAGGCGCACGTCGCCGCGGCACTACCAGGCATCGTCGGGTAGCGCGCCGGGCGGGCGGCGGCGATGCCAGTCGCTGACCGCCTGCACGGCTTCGCCCACCACGAGCAGGGCCCGGTCGGCGCCGCGCCGGCCGACCAGCTGTGCGCCGACCGGCAGCCCGGCCGGCGAGGGCGACACCGGCAGGCCGAGGACGGGCAGGCCGGTGACCGACCAGCAGCCGGTGAGCTGGTTGATCCGCCGGCTGGCGAGGGTGAGATCGCCGTCCCCGGCAACGGGCGCGACGAAGGGCGTGGCCGGCACGGCGATGACGTCGGCCTTGGCGAGCACCTCGTCGACCCGGGCCCGCCAAACGAAGGCCACCGCGAGCGCGCTCTCGATCTCCTCGGTGGTGACCCGGCGGCCCGCCTCGATCCGCCCCTTGATCCCGGCGCAGACGCGGGCGTCGTGCCAGTACGGCCGGAGGTGGCGGATCGCCTCGGAGTTCTGCAGCGCGGCCATCGCCTGGTGCACCCGATCGACGTCGCGCAGGGCCACCCGCCGGATCTTCGCGCCGTGCGCGCCCAGCAGGTCGAGCAGGTCGCGGAAGCCGGCGGCGACCGCGGGCTCCAGGTCGTCGAGGAAGTACTGCTCGGGTACGGCCACGGTCAGGCTGGACAGGTCCCGCGGCGGAAGGGGCCGCGAGCCCGTGCCGGCCATGACCTCCAGGGCGATGCGGGCCTCGGCCGCACTACGCGCGAGCGGCCCGACGACGTCCATGCTGGGGCTCAGCGGCGTTACTCCCAGCGTCGGCACCAGCCCGTGGCTCGGGCGCAGCGTGGTCACCCCGCAGAACGCGGCCGGGTTGCGCAGTGAGCCGCCGGTGTCCGTGCCGATCGCGAGCCGGACCAGGCCCGCGGCGACCGCGACGGCCGACCCGCCGCTCGAGCCGCCGGGGATCCGGTCCGGGTCCCACGGGTTGCGGCAGGCGCCCCACGTGTCGTTCTGCGTGGTCGCCCCGAAGCTGATCTCCTCGAGGTTCGCCTTGGCGACGATCCGCGCGCCGGCGGCCCGCAGCCGGCGCACCACCTCCGCGTCGGTCACCGCCGCGGGCGGATGCGGGCCGCGGAGCCCGTCGGTGCGCACCGTCCCGGCGACGTCGATGTTGTCCTTGACCGCGATGGTCCAGCCCGCCATCGGGCCGTTCTTCTCGGCCGCGATGCCGTCCTCGATCAGCTGGGTGAAAGCGTTCAGCCGGGCGGCGAGCGCCACCACGGCGGCGGGAGCGCCGCTCACCGTTCACCGCCGAAGGCGCCGCCCCGTGCAAGATCGGCCAGTTCCGCGGCGCTCATGCCGAGTTCCTCCCGCAGGATCTGCTCGCGGTGCTCGCCGAGGCCCGGCGCGCGGTCCGGCGCCGGGTTCTCCCACCAGGCGCGTCCCGCCGTGCGCACGTGCCGTACCGTACCGAAGCTGGGGTGGTCGGTGTCGACGACCAGGCCGCGCTGCGCGGCCTGCGGCTCCTCGAAGGCCTCGCGCAGCCCGTTGACCGGGCCGCACGGCACGCCCGCCGCCGACAGCAGGCCGACCCAGTGGTCGGTGCCGTGCCGGGACAGGGCGGAGTCCAGCACCGCGTCCAGCTCGGCCTGGTGCGCCTGGCGGCCGGCGAGCGTCGCGAACCGGGGATCGGCGGCGACCTCGGCGACGCCCAGCACCTTGGTCAGGCGCTCGAAGAACACCGGCTTGACGCAGGCGAGCATCAACCAGCCGTCCGCGGTGGGGTAGGCGCCGAACGGCACTACCGAGGGGTGCGCCGACCGGGTCTTGCGGCGGGTCTCGTGCCCCCGGGTGAGGAACCAGGTCGCCGGGTAGGAGAGCATCGCCATCGCCGTGTCGAAGAGGCTGACGTCGCACTCGCCGCCGACGCCGTCGCGCCGGGCGACGTGGATCCCAGCCAGCAACGACATCGCCGCGACGACTCCGCCGCAGTAGTCGACCAGCGAAAGGCCGCTCTTGGTCGGCGGTCCGGCCGGGTCGCCGGTCAGGTCCATCCACGCGGCGAGACCCTGGACGACGTAGTCGTACGCCGGCTCCGCCCGCCGCGGCCCGGTCATCCCGTAACCGGACAGCGAGCAGACCACCAGCCGCGGATTGAGGTGGCTCAGGTCGGCGTACCGGAGGCCGAGCTTGTCCGGCACGTCCCCGCGCAGGTTGTACATGAGCGCGTCGGCGCCCTCGACGAGGCGGTGCAGCACCGCCACGCCGGCCGGAACCGAGAGGTCGAGGCAGATGCTGCGCTTGTTCCGGTTGAAGCTCTGGAAGAAGAGGCTGTCGTCGTCCTCGGCGAACGGCGGGACATGCCGCCCGATGTCGCCGCCCGTACGCGCGTCCTCGATCTTGATCACGTCGGCGCCGAGCTCGGCGAGGTGCAACGATCCGAACGGGCCGGCGCCGTACTGCTCGACGGCGATGATCCTGATGTCACTGAGTCCCGTCACGTCTGCTCCTGTGCTCGATGACCGCGTGGGTGCGTGCCATCTCATTCCTGGTCACCATCACTGCCTCGTCAACGCCCATGCCGGGCCGGGCCAGCAGCACGTCCGCGCCCGCGCCCATCGCGACGTGGGTGGCGATGCGGGCCGACAGGTCGGTCTCGGTGCACGACCCTCCGAGGTACGCCGCGACGCCCGCGGCCCGGCAGGCGAGAACGGACCGCACGGCGTCGTCGAGGCTGCCGACGTCGGGCATCTTGATCTGGATCATGTCGGCCGCCCGCGCGTCGAGGAAGGCCAGCACGTCCTCGTGGGTGTTGCACCACTCGTCGGCGACGATCTGGACGCCGGTTTCGTGTTTGCGCAGGCGCAGGAGGACGTCGATCTGGGCCTCCCGCGACGCCGCGCGCATCGGCTGCTCGACGCGCAGCGGGAACGGCGCGCACTTCTCGGCCAGCCGGGCGAGGAAGCTGGCCACCTCGGCCGTGGAGGGGAAGACGTCGCCGAGGGTGCCGTAGCAGTCGATGTGGATCACCGGCTGGTAGTCGTCGTCCGGGCGCCGCGCCAGCACCCGGTCGCGTACCCAGCCGACATAGTCCAGCAGCAGGTGGCCGCCGGGCCCGACGAGCAGATCGGCGTTGTTGATCAGCCCGTGCGGCAGGCTCTCGACCCGGCGCAGCACCATCCGGTCGACCGCGCCCCGCCGGTCCTCGCCGGACTGGGCGAGCAGCGGGACTGGACCGATCGGATCAGCGCCGCCGTACTCGGCGGCGACCACCTCGGCCATCGTGCGCCGGGTGGCGTTCGCGGCCGCATCGAGCAGGGCCTGGCTGACCCCGTACGCGACCGCTCGTGGCAGCCCGAGCGGCGCGATCAGGGCGGAGGTCTCCCGGAACGAGTCCACGGTCGCGTCCAGCAGGACGTCGCGCAGCACCGGCAGCCAGCGGTCGTGGGCCGCCTCCGCCAGCAGGACGGGCTCGCGTCCGGAGCCGCCGGCGTACTGCACCGACACCCCGGCCCCGGTGGCCACGCGGTCGTCGTCGAGGAAGAGCAGAATCTGCAGCGACTCGCTGGGCTGGCGGATCGCGCGGTAGCCTGGGGTGAGCGCGGGGCCGTCGTAGAAGTAGCCGTCGCGTACCGCCCCGGCCTTGATCGCCGCCTGGTCGTCGTTGCTGTAGGTGCCGATGCCGGGCACCGCCAGAATCCCCGAGACGCGCATCAGCCGGCGTACCTTGTCACCCAGTCCACGACCCGGGCGTTGTAGTCGCGCCGGAACCGGGGCGGGCTGTTGAACAGCATGTTGTGCGACGCCTCCGGGTAGATCACGATCTCGGTCTGCACGCCGAGCTCGCGCAGCGCCGTGTGCCACTGCCTGGCCTGGTCGAGCGGGCAGCGGACGTCCGCACCGCCGTGCAGGAGCAGCGTGGGAGTGCGTACGTCGGCCACGTGGGTGATGGGCGACATCGCCGCGTAGTTCTCGGCGTCCGCCCAGAACGCGCCGCCCCACTCGCTGGTCGACAGGGCGCGCCGGTTGTCGGTCGTGCCGGCGGCGCTGCGCAGATCGCTGATGACGCCCCCGCCGACGGCCGCGGCGAACCGGTCGCTGCGGCTGGTGAGGTAGCAGGTCATGTAGCCGCCATAGCTGTAACCGGTCACCGCGATGCGGTTGTTGTCGACGAGCCCCTCGGCGACGAGCTCTTCGAGGGGCTCGAGGAAGTCCGCGGTGTCCGAGGTTCCCCACCGGCCACTCACGGCGCGGGCGAACTCCTCGCCGTAGCCGTCGCTTCCCCGCGGGTTGAGCAGCAGTACGGTCCAGCCGCGCGCGACGAGCTCGTGGTGGTAGAGGTGCACGGCCTCCGCGGCGCCGTTCCAGGCGTTGTGCGGGCCGCCGTGGATGTCCAGCAGCAGCGGCTGCGGGCCGGTGGCGTCGGGGTCGCGCATGACCCATCCGGTGACGGCCGTCCCATCGGAGATGGTGAACGTACGCTCGGCGCGCGGGGCCAGACGCCGGTCGCCGAGCCGCTCGCGATGGTTGGTCAGCTGGGTCGACGTGCCGGTCGTGAGGTCCAGGACGTAGATCTCGCCGAACGTGTCCGGCCCGTTGCCGAGGAACGCGACCAGTGTGCCGGCCACGCTCAGGCTCGAGACGTTCTGGTCGGGCGCCGCGAGCAGCGCGGTGGGGGTGCCGCCGGTCTCGGGCATCGTGTACGGCACGACGTAGCCGCCCTCGCGCACGCAGAACAGGACCGTCCCGAGCTGCGGCACCACGCGCGGCGTCGAGCCGGGATAACCGGGCGCGCCGTACATGACCTGCCGGTCCATCTGCTCGGTGAGGTGCCGGGCCGTGCCGTCCGCCGGATCGACGAGGAGCAGGCCGGTGAAGCGCGCGGGCCCCTCCGGGTGGCCGCAGACCAGCAGCCGGGTGCCGTCGCCCGTCCAGGCGAGCGGCCCGGCGCTGCCGGATTCCGGGCCCGCCGGCCGCGGGACCCGTCCGGGGTCGCCGAGGTCGATGGCGTACGCGGCGGATTGCCGGGTGAGGTCGGCGTCCGCGGACATGGCGGCGGAGAAGGCGATCCGGGTGCCGTCCGCCGACCAGGCCGCCCCGGATGCGCTCCACTCGCCGGCGGTGATCTGCTCGCATCCGCCCGTGCCGACGTCGGCGACGTGGATGTGCTGCCGCGGGGCGCTCAGCACGCCGGCGCCGTCAGCGTAGTAGTCGAGGCGACGGCTCACGACCGGCGCGCCCCACGCCCACGTGCCCTCGGACTCCGGGGGATCGGTCGGCGCGGTGAACAGCAGCCGCGAGCCGTCCGGGCTGAACGCCGGGGCGCCCGCTCCGCCAGGCCGGCGGGTGAGCTGCCGCGCCTCGGACGTCCCGACGTCGAGCAGCCAGATCTGGGGCCGGCCGTCGGTGGTGCGCAGGAAGGCGAGCAGCCGGCCGTCCGGCGACCAGGCCGGGGCGCAGTCGCCGACGCCGTCGGTCAGGCGGCGCGGGTTCCCGCCGCCGGTGGGCACCAGCCACAGGGTCTGCTCGACGCGGTCCGCGTCGAGGTCGTCGGTCTGGACGACGTAGGCGACCGCGCTGCCGTCCGGGCTGATCGCCGGTTGCTTGGGTACGTCGATCCGCCGGATGTCGTCGACAGTCAGATAGCGGTTCACACCGGTCCTCTCGTCGGTTGCCTGGATGCCGGACACCGCTGATCGTCACAAGTCCGGGGGCGGCGGCGCTGGTGTCGCGGCACGAAATTGCGGGCGCCGGGTAGCGCCGCGCGACGAGGCTGCCGGTCAGGAGCGCATGAAGAGCCGGAACTGGAGCATCAGCGACAGCCGCTCGTCGTGGTTGTCCAGGCTTATCCCGGAGACCTCCGCGACCCGCTTCAGGCGGTAGCGGAACGTGTTGGGGTGGACGTGCAGCGACGCCGACGCGGCGATGTTGTCGCCGAAGTGGTCCAGCCACGCGCGCAGTGTCGGCACCAGGTACCCGTGGCGCTCGTCCTGCTCGACGAGGCGGGCGAGCGGCCCGCTGAGGCCCATCCCCCGCGCCGACACCAGGTCGGTCATCTCCATCATGAGCAGCTCGTACGCGTGCTCGACCGTCGAGCAGACGCGGTCGCCCTGCTGCGCGCTGCGGGCCAGCCGCAGCGCGCGGTCGGCCTCCTCCCGGGCCCGCGGGAGGGCGTAGGCGTCGGGCGCGACGGCGCTGACCCCGATCACCGCGGCGGACCGCCGCCCTACCCGGGCGAGGAAGTCCTTCGCCATCCGCTGACCGCGGTCCGAGTGCGGGTCGGCGGCCGGGGGCAGCGGAACGATCCCGTACACGATGTCGCCGACCAGCGCGGCGGAGGCGCCCGGCTGGACGGTGCCGAGGTGCATGTCGAACGCGTCACCGATGCGCAGCAGCTCGGCCGCGCGGTCGCCGCGCAGGCGTGCGGGCTCGTCCTCGCCGTCCGGGAGCGCGACCGCGAGCACCAGCATCGGGCGGCGGGGCAGGCCCAGCCGGGCCGCGACCTCCTCCGCCTCCGGGCCGCCGGCCAGGACCTGGGCGGTAAGGTCCGAACGCATTCGGCGCTCCACGTTGGCGTTCGCGCGGTGGCTCAGCAGGTGCACGGCGACCGTGCCCTGCAGCTCGCGGAAGGCCTGCATCCGCTCGTTCGAGAGCGGACCGGGGACCGCGGCCCACACTGAGCCCAGGATCTCGTCGTCGGCCCGGATGCCCAGCACGACGCGGGGCATCGTGAAACCGCCGTACCCGCTCTCGGGCGGATCGACGAAGAGCGGCTCCTGGGTGCGGTACAACTGGCGGAAGACGCCGCGCTCGGTGAGATCCTGCGTGGCCCAGGGCGTGACCTGGCGGTTGAGGATCGCGCCGATGCGCGACGGGTCCGCCTCCTCCTGCCGGATCGAGAAGGCGAGCACCCGGGAGTCCCGGTCCTCGACCGTGACCGGCGCGTCGAGGATCTCGGCGATGGCGTTCGCCAGGGCGAACAGGTCGCCGGTCGGGACGCCACCGAGCGGCGCCGCGAGCGCGGGGCCGGACGAGCCGTTCACCAGCGGCGCGAGGGTCGCGGCGAGCTGGATCCAGGAGTTCTCGTTGCCAAGCGCGAGCACCGGCGCGACGGTCCGCGGGCCGGTCAGCGAGGCGACGGCGCTCTCGTGGACGATGAGCGCGCCGCCCTGGCGTGCCACCCGCTCGCTGAGGGCGGTGAGCTGCTCACCAGCCTGGACCCCGACGGCAAGAACCAGGGGGCGCCGCGACCAGGCGACCTGGTCGGCCGGGTCGAAGATCACCAGGCCGTCGACGATCCGGTCGAGGTCCTGGCCGTCGAACGCCGGGCGGAGCAGGGTGTGGCCGGCGTCCTCCAGGATCCGGGCCAGCGTGATCGACGGTCCGTCTACCACGACGGATGCTTCTGGCTGCTCCGGGCGCCCCACAGCCGTGATTCTAACCACGGCCGGTTGGCCCGATCTTGTTCCACGGCACTATCGGCCTGCTCGATCTGGTGCGGCAGCACCATCTTTACGGGGCTTCGGGGTCACTGCGGGATGGGCGGTAGCGGTCGCCGCTGTCTATGAGGCCGCTGAATATCAGCGTTTCATCGGTCTGCTCAGCCCGAGGTTGGTGGGTGGTCCGGGTGCGTGGTGGTCGGTCGAATGTGTGGGTAGGCCGGTGGGGTGTGTCTGGGCCGTCCGGGACCCGGGGTCGTCAGGCGGTGGTCAGGGCCCAGGTCCCGGCTGTGCGGGTGAGGCCGCGGTTGATGAGGTTGCGGAGGTTGAGCGCGGCGGTGCTGCGTTTGAGCCAGGCGTGGTTGTTGGCGGTGCCTTGGTAGCGCAGTTTGAGGCGGCGTCCGCCGCGGCCGGCCAGTTGGGAGATGACGCGTTCGACGTTGGGTCGGTGGCGCATGTAGCGTTCGCGCAGCGCGGGGTTGGTTGCCCAGTCGCGGCGGGTCGTGCGCAGTACCGCATCGTGTTCGTGGCGCCGATCGCGTCGCGCAGGTCACCGGTGCCGTAGGCGAATCGCCGTACCACTCCCGGCGTTGGTCGCTGTCGCTGTCGCTGTCGCTGTCGCTGTGGTGCGTGCGTTCGGTGGTGTCGGCGTCCGACAGGTCCAGCAACGTCTGCAACGTCAGGATCGAGGCCGCCACCGACGCCGGCATCGATGGACGGCCCTTCCCGGACGGAAACAGATCAGCGAACTGCTCGTCCGGGAACAGCGCACCGCGATGCTCGGCCAGAAACGCGAACATACTGCCCTCGGGCACCAGATGACCCACCAGCGCGGCGGCGTCGAGAAGCTCCCGGTCTGCACGCTCCACACCCCGCACCCAGAAATCATCGCATCTCGGTATAAATCACTACAGACGACACGCCGATTCTTCAGCGGCCTCCTATAGGGGTAGCCACTCGGTGTGAACTGTTGCTGCGGCGAGGGCTTCGGGGTCGGGGGTGACGCCCAGGCCTGGGCCTTCCGGGACTGACATGTAGCCGTCGCTGAGTTCGAGGGGTGGGGTGATGTCCTGGTGGTAGAAGCGCGACGAGGCGGAGATGTCGCCTGGTAGCCGCATGCCGGGCAGGGCGGCCAGGGCGGCGTTCGCGGCGCGGCCCAGGCCGGTCTCGACCATGCCGCCGCACCAGACCGGGACGTCGTGGGCTTGGCAGAGGTCGTGCACGCGCCGGGCCTCGAGGTAGCCGCCCACCCGGCCGGCCTTGATGTTGACGACACGGCACGCGCCCAGTCTGATCGCGTCGGCCGCGGCCCGGGCGGAGGTGATCGACTCGTCCAGGCAGATGGGGGTTCGCAGGTGGCGGGCCAGCTCGGCGTGGCCCAGCACGTTCTCCTCGGCCATCGGCTGCTCGATGAGCAGCAGGTCGAAATCGTCCAGTTTCCGGAGTTGGTCGACGTCGGCGAGCGTGTACGCCGCGTTCGCGTCGACCTGTAACGGGATGTCGCCGAACGCGTCCCGGATCGCGCGCACCGCCGCGACGTCCCAGTCTGGCTCGATCTTGAGTTTGATCCGCCGGTATCCGTCGGCCAGGTAGGCGCCGACCGCGGTGACCAGCTCGTCGAGGGTGTCCATGATGCCGACCGAGACGCCCGCCGGCACCGACGTGTGGACGGCGCCGAGCGCGCGGCTCAGCGGCATCCCCAGACCCCGTAGCTCGGCGTCCCAGACCGCCATCTCGAGCGCCGCTTTGCTCATCCGGTGCCCGCGGAAGCGATCCAGCGCGGCGCTGACGAGGTTGACGTCGATGGCGGGCAGGTCGCGCAGCGCGGGCACGAGGAAGTCGCGCAGCGTGATCATCGCCGCGCCGACGTACTCCGAGGCGTACAGCGGGTGCTGCGCGGCGACACACTCGCCCCAGCCCTCGGCGTCGGCGGTGACGGCGCGGAGGATCAGCACGTCTTTGGTCGTCTGGGTGCCGAAGGAGGTGCGGAACGGCGACACCAGGGGCAGCCGGAGCCGCCGCATCTCGATGCCTTCTAGCGCGGATACCTTACCCATCAGGGTCACCTCAGTCCTCGGTCCGGGTCAGGGGGATGTTGGCGTACGCCGGGCCGGCGTCGCCGACCGTCAGCACCTCGCCGGTCGCGGACAGGTAGCGTCCCGGGCCGGCGGCGGTAAGCTGCAGGGTGATCGGGTCGTCGAGGGAGCCCCCACTGGGCAGGTCGATCACGGCGTGGTCCCCGTCCTGCCGCAGGCGGTACGGCGCCATCGGCACCTCCCCGACCCGGGATTCGTAGTCGCCGGCTAGGCCGGGTTCGAGCGTCGACGGGCCGAGCTCGGGCACGGCGGTCCGGTACCGCACATCGCCGGTGGCGGCGTCGAGCTGGTAACGGACGTGCCCGGCCGCGTCGCGCAGGAACACGGACCGGCCGTCGACGCCGTGAAGTTCGCCGTCGCGGGCGACGATGTCCCGGATGTCACCAAGGCGCCCGACGTACCGGCCGGCCGCGTCCCGCGGGTAAGGCGAAGTCGCCGCCGGGGGTGGGGTGGCCTGCGAGCCGTGGCCGTCCGCGAGCCGCCGCACGATGTCGGCCGCCAGCTCGTTCTGCAGGTCGTGGTCCACGGAGTTGGTGAGCACCGCACCGCCGATGCCGAGGTCCGGCAGCCAGAACACCTGGCAGAGGAAGCCGAAGCCGGCCCCGCCGTGGTGCAGCACCCGGACCCCGGGCGCCCAGCGGTCGACGTAGAGCCCCAGCCCGTACCCCTGGGTCTGCTCCTCGGTCAGCCTCGGGAAGTCCAGGTGTTGCCGGGCCAACTCGGGCCGTAGGACGCCGTCGCCCTCGCGCAACTGGAATCGCAGGTAGCGCAGTACATCCGCCACGCTGGTGTAGAGACCGCCCGAAGGCACCATCGGCACTCGCCGGGGCACGTCGCGACCCGCGCGGGCGAACGTGCGGGAGTGCCCGAGCGCCCGGTCCTCGTCGCCGTCGAAGGCGCCGAAGTCGAACGTCGACCGGGTGAGACCGAGCGGCTCGAACAGCCGCCCGCGCATGAACTCGGCGAACGTCTCACCCGCTGCAGTAGCCACCACCTGGCCGGCGAGGTCGATCCCGAGGTTGGAGTACTCGTGGTGGTGGCCGACGGGGAACCGCAGCCAGGTCTCGGGGATGCTGGCGAGGTGCTCCTCGAACGTGGCGTCGCCGACCTCGTAGTTGGACCCGACCGGCGCCTCGTGGGTGAAGCCGGCGGTGTGGGTCAGCAGGTGGCGCAGGGTGATCCGGCGTTCGGGCCGCTCCTCGAAGTCGCTGTGTACGGTGAAGTCCGGCAGGTGGCGCAGGATCGGCTGGTCGAGGTCGACCAGGCCCTCCTGCACGGCCAGCAGCACGCCGGTCGCGGTGACCAGCTTCGACGTCGACTGGACGCTGAACATGGTGCGGACGCCGATGCCGCTGCCGAACCCCTCGGCCCACAGGACGCCGTCGGCATCACACAACCCTACGGCGACCCCCGGAATCCCCCGCGACCTCGCTTCGCGGGGAACGGCTTCGGAGAGGTACGCGATGAGCTCATCGACCCGCGACATGACCCGACCCTTCTTCGGTACGACCCCGCGCCGTCGACGATCCGGCCAGGACCGCCTCGTATCCGGCCGGATCGGTGACCCCCTCGGTGTCGAAGAGGACGAGCGTGGATCTGGGCCGCAGCAGCGAACCCGCCCGCGAGTCGAGCCGCAGCCGCCGGAGACCGGCCAGGCCGGCCGCGCCGCTCTCGCTGGTCGCGACGCCGAGCGCGGCGAGGTCGCGGACGGCCGCGGCCACCTCGAGGTCGGAGACCCGGATGGCGGCACGGACGCCCCGCTGCAGCGCCGGCCATGCCACCAGCGAGACCTCGCCGCAGTTGAGCCCCGCCATCGTGGACTCGTGCGGTCCCGGCACCGTCACCCGTTCCCGGGCCGCCAGGGACTGCCATAGGCAGTCGGCCGCCGCCGGCTCAGCGGTGACGACGCTGCACGACCCGCTCGCGAGGCTGCGGACCGCGGCCGAGGCGAACGCGCCCACGCCCACCGGGACGAGCGCCAGGTCGATCGACGCGTCCGAGCCGAGCGCCGCGGCGAGCTGGCGCCGGGTCTCGGCGAAGATCGTCGAGTAGCCGGCGGCCACGGCCTCGGGGATCCGGGTGTACCCGGGCCACGACGTGTCCGAGACGAGCAGCTCGTGCCGACCGTCGGGCCGGTCCCGCTCCGCGCTCTCGGCCGACCGGCGAACGGCGTCGTCGTACGATCCGGCGACCACCTCGACCTCGGCGCCCTCACCGCGGATCGCATCGACGCGTGCCTCGGCCATGTCCGCGGGCACGAAGATCCGGCTGTTCAGGCCCAGCCGGCGCGCCAGGTACGCGATGGCGCGGCCGTGGTTCCCGTCCGTGGCGGCCGACAGGACGATCGAGGCGCGCAGGGCGCCGGCCGCCTCGGCGAGCGCGTCGAACGTCGGGAAGGGCACGCGGCCGATGTGGCCGGCGATCGCCACGCTGACGGCCCAGCTCGCACCGACGACCTTGAACGACGGCAGGCCGAGGCGCTCGACCTCGTGCTTGACGAGCACGTGCGCGACGCCGACCTGGTCGGCGATCGCCGGCGCCGGCACCAGCGCGGACTCGGCGAATCCCGGGATCGATCGGTGAAAGTGCTCGATCGCGTCCGGAGGGCGTTCCGCCCAGCCGTCGAGGGCCGACCACGCCGGGTTCCACAGGACGTTACTCTCGAAGTGCGCCATCTCAGTCCCCAGTTCCCCTTTTCTCATCGATGGCCGAGCCGGCCAAAATCCGGCGCGCGCGCTCGACGACCGGGGCGTCGACCATGACGCCCCCGACGGCGACCGCACCCTGCCCGGCCGCCGCGATCACCTCGCGCGCCCAGGACACCTCCTCCGGCGACGGCGCGAAGGCGGCCCGGATCGCGCCGGCCTGGACCGGATGGACTGCGAGCTTGCCCGCGTAGCCCTCGCGGCGCGCTCGCCCGGCGTCGGCGAACGTGGCGTCGTAGTCCCGCAGCGCCATGGTCACCCCGTCCACCGGCGCGGGCTTCCCGGCCGCGCGGGACTCCAGAGCCAGCCGGCTCCGGACCTGCCTGACGACGTCGGACTCCTGCTCGCAGCCGAGATCGAGGGCGAGGTCGACAGTGCCCAGCATGAGCCGCTCCACCCGTTCGACGGCGAGCATCTCGGCGACTCGCTCGACGCCGGCGGCGGACTCGACGAGGGCCGCCGACGGCACCGGGAGCAGGTCGCACACGCGTTGCAGGTCCGCCGCCGACTCGGCCTTGGGCACGACCACGCCCCGCAGGCCCGCGCAGCCGACCAGCGCGCGCAGATCGTCCGCATGCCACGGTGATCCTGCCGGGTTCACCCGTACCCAGGCGGATCCGCCGACGGCGAGCCAGCCCGCGACGTGGTCCCGGGCCGCCGGCTTGGCAGTCAGCGCCACGGCGTCCTCCAGATCGCAGATGATCTGGTCGGCGGCGCTCGCGGCCTTCGCGAAGCGCTCAGGGCGGTCGCCCGGGACGAAGAGCCAGGCCGGGCCTCGTACGGTGCTCATGCCACCAGCGCCGCGAAGGTCCAGTCGAGGACGGCTCCGCGACCGGCCACCGACGTCTGGGTGTTGAGCACGGCGATCGCGGTGCCGTCCCGGTAGGGCGTGACGCCCCGCACCGTGACGCGGCTGCGCACTGTGTCGCCTTCGAAGACGGGCGCGACGTGGTCGCACGCGAACCACTCGGTCACGATCACCAGCCCCGGGACCATCCGGCAGGTCTGGCTGAGCGCGAGCCCGATCGTGTGCCCGCCGTAGACGAGCCGGCGGCCGCCGGCGGCCTCCGCGTCGTGGTGCACCGCCGCGATGTTGACGGTGAGCCGCGCCAGTTCCGGCGCGCTCGAGACGACGTCGCCGGCCGCTAGCTCGAAGGTGTCGCCAGCCGCAGGCGGACCGCCGGGCGAGGGCGCCAGCGGCTTGAGCGACCACTGCGCGAGCCAGTCGGGGGCCGTCGCCACGTCCGGCACGGACGGTGCGGTGAAAAGGCCGTCGACGTGGGGGCCCGCCTCCGGGGCCGGCCCGGACCCGTCGCGGCAGGGCAGCAGCGCGCACCGGTCGAAAGCGAGGATGACACGTCCGGTCTGGTCCCGGGTCACGATGCTCAGCACCGCCTTGCCGCGCTCGGGCCGGTCGGGCCGGGACCGGACCCGGCGGAGAGCGACGACCTCGGTCGAGGTAACGAGGGTGTCGCCGAGGTACGGCGTCGCCCGCGGCCGCAGCCCCCGGTAGAAGAGGTTCGCCACCACCTGGCGGGTCACGACGCTCGACTGGCCGACGGCCACGTCCCAGACCACGCCGGGATACGCGAGGCCGGGACGTCCGGTGACCCGCTCGGCGAGCGTCTCGTCGAGGCAGAGCCGGAGCCGGTCGCCGAGGATCGCCCGGTGCTGGGCATGGAGCCCGGCATCCAGCGTGACGGCCGGCGCGGTGAAGGTGTCGCCGACGGCGAGGTCGTCGAACCAGGGACCGTCCACGACGCTCATGCGTCCTCCTCCAGTGCCGGCGCGCCGGCGGTCAGGTAGCGGGTGAGCAGGCGCACCCCGCGGCCGTTGGCGCCTGCGGCCCACCGGGCGTCGGCGGCCGGGCGCATCACCGTGAGCCCGAGGTCGAGGTGCGCCCACGGCACGCCGGACGCGAACGGCTCGAGGTACAGCGCCGCGGTGATGGCGCCGTACGGCTGGGGCGCGTCCGGGTCGAAGTTCCGGGTGTCCGCCACGTCGGAGGCGAGGGTGGCCCGGTAGGGCTCCCACATCGGCATCGCCCACCCGGGCTCACCGGCCGCGCCGCCGGCGGCCAGCACCCGCGCCAGCAGGGCGTCGTCGGTGCCGAAACCGGCCCACATGTCGGGGCCGAGGCCGGTGACCGAGGTCAGCGTCGCCAGGTCGACGATCGCGGCAGGGCTGGCCTCCACGGCGTACGCCATGGCGTCCGCGACCACGAGCCGTCCCTCGCAGTCGGCGTCGGTCACCTCGACGGTCCGGCCACCGCGATGGCGCAGGACGTCCCCGATCCGGACCGCGTCCGGGCCCGGCATGTTCTCGGCGCACGGCAGATAGGCCCGCACCGGCGCGTCGGAGCCCAGGCGGGCCAGCGCGACGAGGGCGCCGAGAACGGCGGCGGCGCCGGCCATGTCCGCCTTCATGGTGAGCATGCCCCGGGTGGGCTTGAGCGACAGGCCGCCCGCGTCGAAGGTGATGCCCTTGCCGACGAGCGCCGTGTGCGGGCCGTCGCCTCCGCGTCGCAGCTCGATCAGGCACGGCGGATGCACGCTTCCCCGGCCCACGCCGGCGATGCCGCCGAATTGCTCGCGCTCCAGCGTCGCGGCGTCGTGTACGCGTACCTCGAACCCGAGCGCCTCGCCGAGTTCCTGGCACACGGTCGCCAGCCGCGCCGGGACGAGTTGGCCGGGCGGCGTGTTGATCAGGTCCCGAGCGAGGTTGGCGGCCGCGCCGAGCGCGACCCCTTCCCGTACGGCATGCTCCGGTCCCCCGTGCCGACGCGGACCGGGGTCGAGCCGGGCGAGCAGGTCGGCGACGGTCCAGTCGGGGCGGTATCGGTACGTGCCGAGGGTCCAGCCCTCCGCCGCGGCGACCGCGCAATCCGGGTCGGCCTCCCAGCACCCGATCGCGTCGAGCACCGCCGGCGCGGATCCGCAGTGCCGGGCCGCCGCCATCGCGGCCGCCCGCACGTGGTCGAACGCCAGACCCGGCCGGGGATCACCGACGGTCACGTAGACGAGGTCGGGGCCGTCGAGGATGGGGACCCGGGCCACGTCGCCGGGCTCGGCCGGGCCGAGGCGAGCCCCGATCGCGTGCACGTCAACATCAACGCCGGCCTCCGCGAGGAAGCCGGCGACCGGGGCCGGCACCGCCCCATCGGTCCCGACCGGCACGACGACCACGTCCGCCACCCGTTCCGTCACCTGGTCCTCCTGAACACGCGGGCCGCCCGCTGCGCCCCGTCTCGTTTGAGCAAGCTAACCGGCGGCGCCGGCCGCCGTCGGTGTCGAACACCCAACCTCGGGACCGCCTTTCATGTCGGGCCACAAGAGTCGCCACCGCACCCGATGAAACGTTGGCGGCGCCGTCCAAAGCGCCGGAGGAAAACCCATGAACGCACCGTCCGTCGGCTCCCGCTCCCGGGTCGCCGGCGTCGTCGCGGCGTCGGTCCGGATGATCCGCTGCGAGTCACCCTCCACCGACCTCGCCGCGGTCGCCCGCAGCGCCGACTGCGTCGCGCGGGTCGGCGAGGAGATCCTGGGCCGCCCCGCCGAGCCGATCGTCATCGCCGGCCGCACCCACCTGCGCTGGCGGTGGGGAAAGGAACCACCTCGCGTGCTCGTGCTGGGGCACCACGACACCGTCTGGCCGCTGGGCACGATCGACACGATCCCCTGCACGGCCGGCGACCGGATCCGCGGGCCCGGGTGCCTGGACATGAAGGTGGGCCTCGCCCTCGCCTTCCACGCCATCGCCGCGCTCGACGACCCATCCGGGGTCACCCTGCTGGTCACCGGCGACGAGGAGCTCGGCTCTCCGACCTCCCGCGAGCTGATCGAGGATGAGGCCAGGGGCTGCGCCGCGGCCCTGGTACTGGAGGCCGGCGACGACTCCGGCGCCCTGAAGACCGAGCGCAAGGGCCGTGCCCACTACGAGCTGACCTTCGCCGGACGCGCGGCCCACGCCGGCCTGGAACCGCACCTGGGCGCGAACGCGCTGATCACGCTGGGCGCCGCCGTCGGCGCCGTCGCCGCGCTGGCCGACGACGCGGCGGGGACCAGCGTGACGCCGACGATGGCTTCCGCCGGTACGGCCGTCAACACGGTGCCGGACCGGGCCACGCTGACGATCGACGTTCGCGCCCGGACCACCGAGGAGCTGCGGCGGGTCGACGCCGCGATCCGCGGCCTGGCGCCGGCGAACGGTGATGTCACCGTCGAGATAGAGGGTGGCATCGACCGTCCGCCGCTCGATGCCACGATGACGGCCGGGCTGTTCGAGCGGGCCCGCGCCGTGGCGGATCGGCTGGGCATCGGCCCGCTCGCCGGCGTCGCGGTCGGCGGCGGATCGGACGGCAACCTCACGTCCGCTGCCGGGGTGCCGACCCTGGACGGCCTGGGCGCGGTGGGCGGCGGGGCGCACGCCCGCCACGAGTGGGTCGACGTGGCTCGGCTCGGCGACCGTCTCGCCCTGCTGACCGGGCTGCTCGCCGACCTGCTCGGCGAGGCCAGGCGATGACGCCGGAGCACGGAGTGTCAGTCCGCGAGGCGGCCGGGCTCGCCGACCTCGAGGCGATCGCCGCCCTCTTCAACCGGGTCTGGGACGGCGCGCCCGACTCCAGCCAGATCACCGTCGCGTTGCTGCGCGCCTTCAGCATGACCGGCAACTACGTCGCCGTCGCATTTGTTGGGGAGCATCTGGCCGGCGCCGCGGTCGGGTTCCTCGCGCCGCACAACGGATCCCTGCACAGCCACATCACCGGGGTCGAGGCGAAGTACCGCGCCCAGCAGATCGGCTACATGCTCAAGTGCCACCAGCGCGACTGGGCGCTGGGCCGCGGCATCGGCTCGATCACCTGGACGTTCGACCCCCTGGTCCGTCGCAACGCGTACTTCAACCTGGTCAAGCTCGGCGCCCGGGCGACGGACTACCTGCCCGACTGCTACGGCCCGATGCACGACGGGCTCAACCGCGGCGAGGCCAGCGACCGGCTGTTCGTCGAGTGGGACCTGCTCTCCCCAGCCGCCGTCGGGCCGCCCGAGGGCGACCATCGGCCGCTGATCACGGTCCGCGACGACGCGCTCCAGGTGGTGCCGTGGACCGGCGGGCCCGCCTTCGTCCCGGTCCCCGAGGACATCGAACGGGTCCGGGTCGAGAACCCCCTCCTCGCGCGGGCCTGGCGTGCCCACGTACGGGACGTGCTGGCCGGGGCCCTGGCCGGCGGCGCCGAGATCGCCGCCTTCGACCGGCGGCACGGCTACCTGATCACCTACCCAGCCAAGACAGGAGAACGATGACAGACCATCCGGACGTCGTGACGATCTGCTCCGACCTCATCGCGATCGACACCAGCAACTACGGCAAGGCGGGCAGCAAGGGCGAGCTGGCCGCGGCCGAGTACGTCGCCAGTCTCCTACGCGGGGCGGGGTACGACCCCGAAATCATCGAGTCCGAGCCGACCCGGGCCAACGTCGTTCTCCGGGTCCCGGGCGCCGACCGGTTGCTGCCCGGCCTGCTCGTCCACGGGCATCTCGACGTCGTCCCCGCCGAGCCGGAGCGGTGGACGGTGGCGCCGTTCGAGGGCCGGGTCGCGGACGGGTACGTGTGGGGCCGCGGCGCGACCGACATGAAGGACACGGTCGCGATGATGCTCGCCACCCTGCTGCGGTGGGCGGCCGACGCGACCGGACCACGACGCGACGTGGTCTTCGCCTTCGTCGCGGACGAGGAGGAGGACGGTGCCCTCGGCGCCGAGTGGCTGGTACGCAACCGACCCGAGCTCTTCGCCGGGGTCACCGCCGCCGTCGGCGAGTCGGGCGGGCGGCCCGTGCCGGTACGGGCGCCCGACGGGACGGTACGGCGGTTCTACCCGATCGCTGTCGCCGAGCGTGGCTCCCTCCACATGCGCGTCCGCGCGACCGGTACGGAGGGCCACGGGTCACGCCCGAACCCGGACAACCCCGTCGCCCGCCTGGTGACCGGCCTGGCCCGGATCTCGGCGCACCGGTGGCCGCTGGCGCTGACGCCACCGGTGCGCCGGCTGCTCGACACCGCCGTGCGGACCCTCGGCCTCGACGCCGACCTCTCCTCCGACGAGGGCGTCGAGGCCGTCCTCGACCGGATCGGGCCGCTGCGCGAGTACGTCGAGCCGTCGCTGCGCTGCTCGACGAACGTCACCGTGCTCGACGCGGGCTACAAGTTCAACGTGGTACCAGGCGAGGCGCACGCCGAGATCGACGTACGCTCGCTGCCCGGCACCGAGGACGAACAGCTCGCCATCATCGACGAGTTGCTGGGACCGTCCGTCACCCGGTCATTCCTGTCCTACCGCCCCGCGATCGGGGCCGGCTGGGACAACGCCTGGTACGACGCGATGGCCGCGTCGGTCCTGCGCCACGACCCGGACGGCGTGATCGTCCCGTTCTGTATGGGCGGTGGCACCGACGCCAAGCCGTTCGCCGAGCTGGGGATGGCGGGCTTCGGCTTCGCCCCGCTCGGTGAGGACCCCGACGGCCGCACACCAGCCGGCATGCACGGCGTCGACGAACGCGTGCCGATCGCGTCCCTGCGCAGCGGCCTCGACGTGCTGGACGACTTCCTGCGCACGGTATGACCCGCTACGGCGCCGCGAACGGACCGGTTGCATCCCCGCCTGACCCGCCGGGCTGCTTGGCTGGACCACGGCGACCTGCCCGTGCTGGAAGGCACGCTGATCCGGCTCACGGTGCAGCACCTGCCCGGTGACCGTGACCCGAAACCGTTGTGGCTGCGGTCGTCCCGCACCGGCGTCTGTCCGTCGTGCCCGACCTCTGATCCCGAACCTCAGGCGAGACAGGCCCGCTGGAAGCTCCAACGGGCCTGTCTCGCTCGTCATGAACCGGGCACTGCGACCAGCCTCTGGCCCCAGACAGAGAGACGTGTTTCGGGGATTGCCGCCCCACGCCGCGCCGTGCGGGCTCATGATGGATACGTAACTCTCCCCGCGAGTGATGAGGTCTGCGTCCCCGATGGATGACCTGATCGCGTTCGTGCAGGCTCGTATCGACGAGTCCTGGCAGATCGCCGCCACGTGCGAGCCGGGCCGCTGGTTCCCCTCACGTACGGCCGAAGATCCGAAGTCCTTCTCTCGTCAGGGCGTGTACGGCCGCCAGTACGTGGAGGTGTCCGACTGCGCTCAGCCGCGGATCGCGGTCACCCTGGACGCTGCGCATGAGCGGCACATCGTGCACAACGACCCGGCCCGGATCCTGACCGATCTGGCCGCCAAGCAGGACCGTCTGAAGTACCTGGCTCACGTGGCCGGCGGGAGCTGGGTCGATGCCGGAGAGCACGCCCAGGCCGAGCACCTGCTGCGCCTGGAGGCCACCGCCTACGACTGGCACGAGGACTACCGCCCGGAGTGGCGTCCCTGACAGCGCTCTCCGAGACGGACACGACGTCGTCCATGCGGCGCTCGGCTACCGCCCGGAATCCAGACAAGCGGGGCGGCGGGCAGGTCCAGGCCGGCACGCAGGTACTACAGAGGTGAAGTTCATCGGCCCGGTGTGCGCGTCTGGTTCGCGTCGCTACGTCCCTGAACCAGCAGAGTTTCCGGGTGGAGGAGTTGCGGCAACCAGCAGATTATTCGTCCGCTGGTTGCCGAATTACGAGCCTCAACTGCCGGGATGTCGCCCATTTGTCGGAGTCGGCGCATTTGGAACGCCCGTGACCGCCGGAATGCCGCAACCGGGCAGAGAAGCCCTGTGGGGCGTTCGGTTGTAGCCTTGCCTTGATCGTCACATTGGTCTGACCTGAAGATCGATCTCTGGGTGATCTACCGTGTGCCCGGAACGTGCCCGGTGCCCGTGAAAGTCCGCTGGTTGAGCTTCCCGGCGGCGTGCACGCGAGCAAACAACGAGCAACCAACGGGGGCCTGCTTCTCGGGCCGAGATCAGCCCGTATCGAGAAATCGCAGGTGGCAGGGCATATTCACTGATCAAGCTGAGTAGGGCGGGTGGGACTTGAACCCACGACCCACGGATTATGAGTCGCCTTGATCAATGCCGCCCTGTGCCTCGGTGTGCCGGTTTCTATCATTCTGTCCATCGTTGACCCCGCTGAAGTGCCACGTTGTGATGGCCCATTTCCCCCCGTGTCGCGTACACACGAGCAATCACCGAGCAACCAACAGGGCAACCGCACGAGCAACCATTGGGCACCCTGGCGAGCGATCAACGAGCAACCATGGAGCAGCCAACGAGAAACTGAGCTCGCTTGACTTGAAAGCCGGGAGGAGCGTGGTCTGTCCACTAGACTAGCCACGCTGCTCGACGCCCGTCGACGTGATCGGACTCGGCAGTGTCCTCAGGGGTACCGGTATGCGGCTTGACCTGGCCGGATGATTAATTGGTGCCCGCAGAGTCGTAGCGTTCGCCCAGATTCATGTAGGGCCTGCTTCCTGTACCCTCGTCGCCGCCGTGCTGGGCGGCTGCATTGAGAAGCGTGTGCCCGTAGCCGTGTGCTGTCGATTCCAGAATCGACAGCACACGTCAGGCTACTCGGAGAACCCGTGCTTCTTGAGGCGGTCGATCATTTGATCCATGGTCTTGGGTTCTAGCCAGGCGGCTCTTCTTCCGCCCTTCAGTGGCTCGCGACCTCCTACGAGAGTCCGTTCAGCGCGCAGTTGAACAAGGCCCGGATCCTCCAGAACCAGCCCTTGCGGCCCGACAGCCATGATCTTCGCGCCGTCCGTGAGAGGGTCGCCCGGATCATAGACACTCTGCTCGTACGGGGGCCTTTCCGAACCAAAGAGAAGGACGCGAGTTCCCGTTGGGATTGATTTCTCAAAATCCGCTGGAGATCGTTCGATCTTCCATTGCTCTACTGGAACGGAATCGTCTCGGATTACCGCACCTTGGTCGAATTCAATGAATGCGATGTTGCCTCGCAGTGAGGGAGTTCCTTTGACTCCCTTCAGTGGGTGTGTTATGCGCACCCTCATGAGGACCCGGTAGTCAAGTGGGCCTCCCGGAAAACTGTTGAGAATTGGCCCTTGCTGCCACCCGTCTACTACCCCCGCTGCGACGATTTGTTTCTTTTCAGCAAGAGCCTCTGGAGAATAGATAATCTCATAGTCGGCTTCGGATGTACGAAGCGCCGACAACTTCAAGGAGCCGTTGGATGGCTCCACATAGGGCTTTGCCTGTGTCGTGTCAGCTTGTACGGATGGCATGGCCGAAGATCTTTCTGTGGTGGCGCATCCGCCGAGCACGAGAACCGATGCGACCAGGAATCCAGCGCGACGGAGTTTCATATTCATCGGCCCTCTCTCGATCACGGCCACCAGGCGTTGACGTGGTCCTTGTTGTGGCTGTTCAGTTGCCATATCCATGGGTCACTCACGGGCGGGGCGCCGGGCTGCGTGACATGTCCGCTGACCATGCAGTCCCACTCGCCACCCGGGGGAATGCCGCCCAGTCCTCCGTCCGCATCGTAGTGGGCCAGCCCCAAGCTGTGCCCCAACTCGTGACATACCGTCTTGATGTACTGATGGTGAGGGTCATCGGCTGCGTCTACCGCCGCTTTGTTGATTTTTACGAAGCGCATGTCACACCAGCCGGGCTGGGAGGCTGTTCGAACTTTGCATGTGGTGGCGTCGCCATACCCGTCCTGGACCCACGCTTGAAACCAGGCGACGTCGGTTGCCGGGTCCCCGTCTTCGTTAGAATTCTTAGTATCGCAGGGATCCTGGAAGGGAACACCTGGAATGTCCGTTGCGCTGACCAGATAGTTCATTGCGCCGGGGATGTATGAGCGTATCGAATCAGGTACTGAGGTCGTGTAACAGTAGCTGTGGGTGCTCTTGTCGGGGTAGATGCCGTCCCATGGCCAGGGAGTGGCCGATGCGGACGACACAGTGGTTGCCATTGCAAGTATTGCAATCGAGCCGATGGTTGTGACGCGGCGCATTGCGCGCATGCATTTCCCCTTCCTGTAAACAGGAGATAGCGCGATGACGTGAAGTCATGCTCTTTGAGGGCGTCTCTTGGTGATCTTTGTCGATCTGTGCCGGATGTCAAGATCCATCTTTGTGGTGTGATCATCACGCTACATAAAGTGAGGTGGGTATGTATTCGTGCCGGACGTGGTGAGTGGGGGCATATGAAGGTTCAACTGTGACACCCGAAATTCCCAGGCCGTCTGGGAATCGGTCATGCCCTCGGCGAAGTGGTCGGCCGCCCGTATCCGCATCCGCTCCCGGCGTAGCCGCTGCTCCGCGGTCAGACTGCCGCGATCGGGATGCCTCATGCACTTCAGGTAGCACCGCGACGATGGGCTGCCAACTCGTGTCGAGGTCGGGGCATATAACCCTCGCTTTTGAAGGTTTCTAGTCGCAACATTTCCATGGCTCGGCGACGCAGGGGCGGCTCCAGTTGCATCACAAGGCAGGACGTATCCGGCGGGGGTTCGGCTTTGAGCCAAACAGGGGAAAGCGTCAGGTCGCGGGATGTCTGGCTGAGGGCCGCCTTGTCTTCCGGCGCTTTGGGTCAGCCAGGACGCCCAAGTATGTGACCTAGATCATATGGGGCCTCCTGGATGCGGCCCCGACGCCTGTGAGCTGCCTCAATTCAAGCTGAAGACAACCTGGTCAACTTCCGCATGACAATCCGTAGTCAGATCAATTCAGATTCGATCTTGAGATAGATCGAGATAAGAGCGCATGATCCAGATCAGTTGGCTCAACTGGGCTTAAGGGGCGACGGGCCGGACCTTGTGCCGTACGCCTCCTGTTGATGGAGGGTGCGCCTTGTTGCCTTTCGGCGTTGGAACGCGACGTCATGGCCGGTCACGCCAAAGGGGGCTGCTCGTCGCGGCTACTGTCGTCTTGGGGGTGTTCCTTGCCGGGGTAGGCGTTCCGGACGGGCTGGCTCAACCGGCGGCTGCCGACACCACTCCGGCCGCCAGCCAGGAGTCATCCGTCGAAGGTCAGCCGATCAAGGTTGCGCCCCCGTCAGCCAAAGGCGCCGAGGACCTGCACTCGGCGCCTAAACGGCCGGCTCCGGTGTGGCCGAAGGCCGGATCTGCGCAGATGAATTTGACAGCGGACAAGAAGCCGATAACGGCGCCGGGGCTGCCGGTGACGGTGGCTGCGGCCGACCCATCTGACGCCGCTGACCTCCTGAAGCGGTCGGTGCCAGGTGCCGCGAACCGGAAGGCAGCCAAACAAAAGGACTCGCCCACCTCCGTTCGGGTGGAGACCTTCGATAACACCGTGGCCAAGCGCCTCGGGGGCATCGGTGTCGTCCTGCGCCTGACACGCGCGGACGGCGGCTCGGACATCGCTCCGGCAAAGGTCAGTGTCGACTACTCCTCGTTCCGGGGGGCTGGAGGCGGTGGATTCGCCTCCCGCCTGACGCTGATCAAGCTCCCTGCCTGTGTTCTTGACGCTACTGTCACCCAGGAGTGCACCAGAAGGCGCGTCCTGGAAGGGCGTCAACTCCCGGTCCTCAACGACGTCAAGAGCGGAAAGCTCACGGCGGTCGTGGGCGTGGCGCCCGCAGCCGGAAGTGCCGCCACCACGAGTAGTGGCACGGCGGAACTGGCCGATGGTGACGCGGTATATCTGCTGGCGGCCTCGGCCGCGGCCACCGCCTCGAATTCGTCGGTGGGCGACTTCTCCGCGACCGATCTCAAGCCGTCAGGGACGTGGCAGGTTGGGCCGTCAGGTGGGGCGTTCACCTACAGCTATCCGATCAGCGCCCCGCCGCCTCCTGCCGGGAAGGCTCCGGAGCTCGCTTTGCAGTACTCCTCGGCGTCGGTGGATTCGCTGACCTCGCGGACGAACAACCAGTCCGGGCTGACGGGGATGGGGTGGGAGCTGAACTCCGGCTTCATCGAGCGCGCGTTTGTCTCCTGTAAGCAGTACGAGCTGGACAACCGCGGTGGCGGCAATCCGTACCAGAAGGGGTGGGCGGACCGCTGCTGGCAGTCGCCCTACGGTGACGCGGATGCCTCGAAGCTGACCCTGTCGGTCGGGGGACACTCCTCCGACATCGTCGAGGACCAAAGCACCGGGCAGTGGCGGACTGTCGAGGACTTCGGCTGGAAGATCGAGCAGATCAGCAGTGGCGGCGATTCGGGCCAGCCATGGTGGCGGATCACCACCCAGGACGGCACCGTCTACCGGTTCGGATATCACCGAGACTCATCTCTGCAAGTTCCGTTCATCGGCGACAACGTCGGCGAGCCATGCCACGACAAATACCCCACGTCCGCCAGCCAGGATGTCGTGTCCTCGCTGTGCACCGCGACCTGGCGGTGGCAACTCGACCAGGAGGTCGATCCCAAGGGCAACGTGATCGACTACACCTATGAGCGGGAGGAGGACTTCTACTGCACCCTCGCGCTGGACTTCGAAAGCTCCTGCGATCCCGAGTATGATCGCGCGGCGCATCTGCAGCAGGTGACCTACGGCTCCAACGAGAACGTGTCCTCCTCCTCTGCGACCGGGCGGATCGTGTTCGCCACCTCGCCCCGCTCTTCAGGCAGTGGTGCCCCCAGTGATGAACCGGTCTGTGACGGGACCGGGTCGGAGTGCATGTACGGGGTCGGCCCGGTCTTCTTCACCAGCCAGCGGCTCGACACGATCACCACCCAGACCTGGAGCACGGCGACAGGCGGCTGGGACGACGTGACCCGATTGGAGTTGTCGTACGAGTGGATGAGCGATGTGCTCGGCGACTATTCGATGCTGTGGCTGGACTCCATCCGCCGAGTCGGACTGGCCGGCGGGCCCGCCATCGAGATGCCGCTGACGACGTTCGACGCCGTGATGCCCGACAACTCCACCGCCGGTGGTTTCCCGGTGTCGTTCCCCCGGATCAGTACGGTCAACAACGAGCTCGGTGGGCGAAGCGAGGTCACGTACGGGCAGGCCAACCCCTGCCCGACCCCGTGGGTGTCTCCCCCCACAGAGGGATGGGACACCCTCACCTACGACTGCTACTTCGTCACGACCGGCAGCTACTACGGCGAGGACGACAAGCTGTACTTCAACGGTGACGTGTACCGCAAGTGGCTCGTCATGCAGGTGACCGACAAGGACTTGGTCGCCGGTTCACCCGATGTGGTCACCCGGTACGACTATGTGGGAGATCCCGCCTGGGCGGTGCCGGAAAACCCCTTCGCCAACCCGTTCGACTGGCAAAGCAGAGACGACTACACCGAGTTCCGCGGCTATCCCGAAGTCCGCACGATCGTCGGCAGCGGCAACGACCCGAACGGTTTCAGCATCACCTCCTCAACGTTCTTCCGCGGAATCGACGGCGACCAGGTGACCGACTTCGACGGCGGCACCTTCGACGACTTCCGGGAAATGAACGGGAAGGCCGTGCAGGAGCAGACCTGGCGGGCGACCGCGACCCAGCCGACGTATGCGTGCGCGTACCGGCAGTGGATGGCCGGCGCCACCTACATCCGCAATGATCGGGTCTCCTACAACAACCACAACTGGGAGGTCATCAACGAGACCGGACAGGGTGCTCCGGGAACATCGGGATCCACCGGCTGGAACGACCTCGGCGCCTGCCCCGCCGGCATACCCATGCCCGGCGGACTGAGCGAGGTGTCTTCGACCCGCTACGAGTACGACGCCACGACCACTGGGAATGGCCCGGATCGCGACCCGTACCGGGTTGATCGAACCCGTCAGGTATCGAGAGAGAAGACTACCGGCGGCTGGCGCTACACCGAGGCCAAGACCGAGTACAACACCGACGGTCTTCCGACCAAGGTGAACGACTACGGGGAGCGCGGGAACGGCAGCGACAACACGTGCACCGCGATCACCTACGCCCGCAACACCTCCGGCAGCGCTTGGATGATCGGCTACAAGGCGTCGGAGGAGAAGCACGCGGGGGATGACTGCTCAGCGGGAACCTTGCTCAGCCGGTCGGTGACCCTGTACGACGGCTCGACAAGCCCGGGCTCCAACACCCCGACCCGCGGAGACGTCACCGAGACCCGCAGCTACTCCACCGCTGGCAACTATTCGACGGCGAAGACCACCTTCGACGATTATGGACGTCCGCTCACCACGACCGACCCGCTGAACAAGACAACGACAACGACGTATTCACCGGCGGTGGGGTGGCCCACGGGCGGCGTGACGATCACCAACCCGCTGGGGCACGCGGTGACGACATGGTCCTCCCCCTATCACGGGCAGCCGGTCGGGATGCGGGACGCCAACAACAACAACGTCAACATCGACTACGACGTGCTCGGCCGCACGCTGCTGTTGTGGACGCCGGTGGCGCCGAAGTCGGGCGACACCCCCGCGGCCAAGGTCTCCTACACGATCCCGAGCACGCTCAGTCCGGTGAAGACGACAGTCTCCCGCCTGCAGTCGGGCAATGGGACATCGGCCAAGTGGGTGTCCACTCACACCTACATCGACGGTCTGGGACGCGCACGCGAGGTGCAGACCGCCTCTCCGGCAGGTGGACGGATCGTGCAGGTCACGACCTATGACACGCGCGGTATGACTGCGGCGGCCTCCGGTCCGGTTCACAACAGCTCCGCCCCCGGTTCAGGGCTGCTGAACCCTGAACTGACGGAACTACCACAGTGGTCCAAGCCGATCTACGACGGTGTGGGACGGACCACGGCGCAGATCGACATGTCCACTTCCAGCGAGCTACGCCGTACGACGACGAACTACCTGGGCGCAGACAAGTACGAGGTCGTTCCGCCCACCGGTGGTAAGACCGTCTACTACACCGACGCCGCCGACCAGATCACCAAGATCGAGGAATGGCTGGCCGGGGCGGGCTCACAATCGCTGGCCGCACGCGCCATCGCCGGTCCGCTGGCCTCGGAGACCTCCACGAGCTCTGCTATGAACACCACGGCTGAGCACAAATCCACCGCCGACCGTACTCGCGAAGAGGTGCCTGCGGAGCAGGTGTCGGACGCCCGGATGCAGGCGTCCGCGGAGGCGAAGAGGACCGGAAAACCGGTCGCGGTGCCGGAGCTGACCTCGGCGGTGAGTTCCACGATCGCCAACACGGACGGCAAGACGCTTACCACGACCATCAGCACCCGCCCAACAAAGATCAAGCGGGACGGCGCCTGGGTGCCGATCGACACCACGCTGACAGAAAAGGGCGACGCCCTGGCGCCCAAGGCCGGGCCCACGGTGAAGGTGTCCGCCGGCGGTACGGGACCGTTCGCCACCCTGGCCGATGACACGGGCAACTCGATCGCGCTGAGCTGGCCGACCCCGCTGCCCCGCCCCACCATCGAGCGCAACAAAGCCCGCTACACCGACGCGGCCGGCCCGGGCGCCGACCTGGTGGTCACCGTGCTGCCCGGCGGCATCCGCCACGACATCGAGCTGCGCGAACGCCCCGCCACCCCGCCCACCTACCGCATCACTGTCACGACCACCGGGTGGAAGCTGCAGCAGGACGGCCAAGGCCGTCTCACGCTGACCGACAGCGCGGGCAAGCTGGTCGCCCCACTGGCCCAACCCGTCATGTATCCACAGCCTCACCGGTCCGAGAAGGCCAAGGCGAAGGAGGCCACGGCCGGTGCCGAGGCCAAGGTGAAGGCCAAGGACGGGCACCGCAGGCGCAGCGGCCACATCACCACCCACTTGACCCGTGACGGCGACCACCAGGTCCTGGAGCTGACCCCGGACGCGGCGTTCCTGGCCGACCCGACGCTCACCTTCCCCGTGATCGTGGACCCGACGGTGAATCTGGACACGCAGGCCGACACGTACGTCGCCGATTGGGGACCCGACTACTCCTGGTGGGATGACGACCGACTCGATGTCGGCTCTGGGAATGTCGACGGGGAGATCAGTATCTCGCGGGGATATCTGCAGTTCGACACCTCCACGCTCGTGGGCAAATCGGTGACGCAGGCGCAGCTGTCGCTGTTCAACTGGGGCGCCCCCCAGTGCGGGGCGTTCGGCTCTGGCATTCAGGCGAGCAGGGTCACCTCCTCCTGGGACGCCTACGACATCACCTGGAATAACCAGCCGACTACCACCAACGAGGATTCGGTGGTCCGCCGGGACGCCTACGAGGTGGACCTGTGCCCGGACGGCTCCGGCGGAACGATCACCTATGACGTCACCGCGATGGCGCAGGACTGGGCCGCGGGCCGCCCCGGGTACGGCGTGCAGCTCCGCGCTGTCGACGAAAGCGGGGTCGAAGACTGGCGGATATACGACTCCACGGAAACCACTTTCAGCGATGCGCAGCCGCCGGCACTGACCGTCACCTACGCGCTGCCGTCCTCTCCCACGGTCAGCAACCTGTCGATCACCCCGGTTACCGGGGCCGCGGGGTCGTCGACGACGCCGACCCTACACGCCATCGTGTCCGACCCCGCCGACGGCGGTCTGCGGGCCGACTACGAGATCGAGCACGACCCCGCCTACCCCGCCGAAGGCACCGGCCAGATCTGGGCCGGTAGCTCCGCCAGCGTCACCTCCGGCAACGACGCACCTGCCGCGGTCCCGGCTGGGAAGCTGACCGACGGGTGGCACATCCGCTGGCGGGCCCAGGCCACCAACACCGGCGCCTCTGTCTCCTCGGCCTGGTCGGCCTGGCAGACCACGACCATCACCGTGCCGGACCTAATGGTCGACCAGCTGCAGGTCACCCCGTCGCAGGTGCTGTCGGGGGAGACGGTCACCTCCACTCTCACCCCCGCACTGGCCGCCCGGGTCACTACCTTCGACTCCGCCGCGTCGCGGGTGGAGTTCGAGCTGGAGCACGACCCCGCCGACACGCAGCATGGCACCGGCCAGATCTGGACCACCGGCACCGACAACGTCGCCTCCGGCACCCAGACGACCGTGACCGTCCCGGCTGGCAAGCTCGGCGACGGGTGGAAGATCCGGTGGCGGGCGCGTGCGGTCAAGGGCACCGCAAATTCCGACTGGACCTCATGGCAGTCGGTGACGGTGGACGTCCCGGACTTCTACACCACCACCTACGAGTACGACCGCAACGGTCAGATGACCAAGATGACCGACGCGAACGGCAACGTCCGCACGTTCACCTACGACCTGCTCGGCCGCCGCACCCAATCGCACGACCCGGACGCGGGTGACTCGCAGCAGGCCTACGACGCCGCGAGCCGACTGCTGTGGTCGACGAACGGGAAGAGCGAGAAGGTCTCCTACTCCTACGACGACCTCGGCCGCAAAACCGCCGTATGGGTGGGCGAGACGGAGACTGGAACCAAGCTGGCCGAATGGGTCTACGACACCGTCGCCAAGGGCCAGCTGACCTCCGCCACCCGCTATGTCGGAGACAAGGCCTATACCGATGCGGTCACCAGCTACGACAGCATGGGCAGGCCGAGGACTTCGACGCTGACGATTCCCTCCTCTGAGGGGTTGCTGGCAGGGACCTATACCTTCACCACCAGCTACACCACCTCTGGCGCTGTCGCCACCTACGAGATGCCCGCCGCGGGCGGCCTCCCCTCCGAGACGGTCACCTCCACCTACACCGACCTCGGCCTACCCCAGGCGCTGACCTCCAACATTGGCGGCGGCTTCACCTATGTCGCCAACACGACGTACTCGAAAATCGGCCAGATGGCCGAGCGCTCCTATGGGGCCGACGGGAAGATCAGACGAAACCTGATCTGGAGCCCGACTACCGGCTGGCTTGAGCGCATCACCACCACGACCAAGGCCGACACCAGCGGCCCCGTCGTCAGCCAGGACGACCACTACACCTACGACATCTCCGGTGAGATCACCCAAATCCTGGACGCCGCCTCCGCAGCCAGCGGCAGCCCCGGCCAGTCAGAATGCTTCACCTACGACGGCCTGCACCGCCTCGCCCAGGCCTGGACCACCACCGCATCTGCCTGCGGCAGCGGCGCGACATCGGCCGATAACCTTGGCATCGACCCCTACGCCCAGACCTACACCTACGACGCGGTCGGGAACCTGACCACCCTCACCGACGGCGGTCAGGCCTCCACATACACCTACCCCGCATCAGGCGGGAAGCGGCCGAACGCAGTCACCTCCATCACCCGCCCCGGCGGCGCCGACACCTACAGCTATGACGACGCCGGCCAGATGGTCTCCCGCAGCGTCACGGGTAAGGCGGGCACCTTCGACTGGAACCAGCTCGGCCAGCTGGAGAAGGCCACCATCGACGGCCAGGACACCACGATGGTGTACGACGCCGGCGGCGAGCGCCTCATCCGCCGCGACCCGGATGGCAAGAGCACGCTGTATCTCGGCTCGATGGAGATCGAGATCGACGGCAGCACCATCACCGGCAAGCGCTACTACACCACTCCGGACGGAGCCACCGTTGCCATGCGCAACGGCGGCAGTGGCGTCACCTGGCTGATATCCGGCCTGCATGGCACCGCCCAACTCGGCGTTAACGACTCGAGCGGCCAAGTCTCCCGGGAGCGTTATCTGCCGTTTGGCCAGCGCCGCGGAGCCGACGACCTGCCGTTCACCGACCACGGCTTCCTCGGCCAGGTGGAAGACGCCTCCACTGATCTGACCTATCTGTCCGCCCGCTACTACGACCCCGCGATTGCCAAGTTCATCTCCACCGACCCATTGCTCGACCTGCGTAAACCTCAATGGAGTAATCCATACGGATATGCCGGTAACAATCCGGTCGGACTTTCTGACCCCAGCGGGCTGTCACCGGTGGCCTGTGAAAAAGGCCCAAACTTTACGGAATGTCAACAAAGTGCAGCCTGGTCGGATTGTCTGAAACTGCACACTGAAAAGTGGTGCAGGAACGAAGTGGCAAGAAAGGCTAAGCTGGCCCTTCAAAGCGCTGTAGCTCAGAGTGCCCTGCAAAGAGAAATTATGGAGGGGAGGGTATGTCAGGGAACAGACGCAATTTCCGTGATGTTCTGTGCTGTCAAGAATGACGATGGAAAAGGAAAGGGGCCGCGTCCGTTTGACCTAGGCGAAGCGGTTGGAATTATAGCCACCGGAATGCTCTTGGCAGGGTTCGGTCCAGAAGAAATTGCTGGCGCGGTCGCAATGCAATTGGGGGCTCGAGTAGCGGCCTCGGTTATTACAAGGCTTGGACCGAAATTCGCACGGATAGCAGCTAGAGCCAAGGCTATCTTCAATAAGTGTAATAGCTTCATGCCTGGCACTGAAGTGCTGATGGCTGACGGTGCACATAAGCCGATTGAAAAGATCGAGATAGGCGATCGAGTAATCGCCACGGATCCAATAAGCGGCGATACGGTAACTCGACCTGTTGTCGCCTTGATAGTTGGCGAAGGCGACAAAGATCTTGTTCGGATCGCCGTGGATACAGATGGTCGGGGCGATGGCGAGATAGGGATCGTAGATGCTACTGACCACCACCCCTTCTGGGTCTCCGGACAAGATCACTGGCTCAATGCTAGCCAGCTGTATCCAGGAGCGCGCCTGATTACGCCTGATGGCAAGGCCGTGGAGATCCTGGCTATTAGCAAGTCATCTAAACTGAGCCAGAAGGTCTACAACCTTACAATCAGCGATATTCACACCTATTATGTGGCTGCTGGAGCTGCAGATGTTCTAGTCCACAACGGCGAAGACTGTTCTATTGATCCTAGTGCAGTTCGATTTAGTCAGGACAGTGTCTCGGCGAAATTTAAGGACGGGCGCACCCTTGAGCAGATGGCGGAGGATCTTCGATCTGGTAAACTAGACCCTGAAGACGTGCCGGAAATTCGTCTGCTCGAGCGTGGCGGTCAATTGTATACACTGGATAACCGTCGCCTTCTAGCATTTCAGCGAGCCGGTATTCCTGTTCGGTATCGCATGGCTACGGCCGCTGAGATCAGACGTGATGCATTTAAATTTACCACAAAAAATTCGGGTACCTCGATTCGAGTAAGAGGGGAGTAGCATCTTGGATGCAAGTGAAGATTATTCTATGTTTGCTAACATCCGTTCAAGAAATGACCTTGCGGATCATGTCGACGCTCTCCGGGCTGACCTGATCTCCGCGCGAGAATCCTGGGAAAATGTTACTTTAGAGCGATATTTGGAGGCCATGGCTGCCTGGTTGCGTGACTCGGAAGGGATTATGGGGGGCGCGGATTCGAATACTTGGAGAATCGTCGCGACAATTTTGACCGCTGCGGCCGTTTATGAATAGGAGTATTGGCCCAAATCTTTCACGATCTTGAGTGGCTTGGCCGGATCTAAGTGATCTTGGAATTTTGATGTGTGGGCATGGTGAAGGCCCGGCGGAGTGCGCCGGGTGTGGCCCTTGGTCTCCCCTGGCGGGCCGGTTGGGCGGGGCCTTTCGTCTCGCGCGGGCGGGGTGGTGCTGTGGTCAGGGCGGCGGTGTCGCGAGTGCGCGGATCTTGGCCCAGGCGAGGATGAGGTCGGTGGCGTGCGGGTGGTCGTCGGCGAGGCGGATGATCCGGTTGCGGGCGCGTCTGACCAGCCAGGCGGGGGCTTTCAGGAGCCGCTCGCGGAGCCGGGCGGGGGTGGCTTTGCGCAGCTCGGGGTGGTGGTCGAGGATGAGTAGGCGCAGGTGGGCCAAAAGGTCGGCGGCGAGCATCGCGGCCAGGCACCAGGCCTGGTTGGCCGCGAAGGCGTAGAAGGGGAACCGGCCCAGCCCGAGACCTTTCTCGTGTTTGATCACGGTTTCGACGCCTGCGTGGTTGCGGTGGAACACGTCGTGGCGCTGGTGGTGGTGTCCGGGCAGGTCGTGAGCGGTGGCCTGGAAGCGCTGGCTGCGTTTCTTTTCGATGTCGCTGGCTTGTTTGCGGTGGCGCGGGTGCAGCGGTTCGACGCGGGCGGCGACCCTCATCTGCTCGGGCCAGCCGTCGGCCAGGGTGAGCAGGCCGGTCAGGTCGGCGACGTACGCGCCGGTCCGGATCTTCCCCTCGGGGGTGACGGCCGGCGACCATGCACGCGCGGGCACCATGACGATCGCGGAGCGGACCGGCTCGGTGACATCGAAGCCGACACTGTAGCGCCAGTCATAGCCCTGCTCGCAGGCGTGGTGTACCGCGTCAAAACGCAGTAACGATGGCTCTGACTTGTGGTTTGACGGGGTCCGTCCCTACAGACAAGATCGCCTCTTGTGTTTGTCCGCCTGCTCTATCTGATCGCGCTCCGGGTGTTCGGCTGGCTGGTGGTGCTGGGCCGCAGCCAGGCGTCCAAGGACGTCGAGATCATGGTGTTGCGGCATGAGGTGGCGGTTTTGCGGCGTCAGGTCGCCCGTCCTGAGTCGGATTGGGCCGATCGGGCGGTGCTGGCCGCGCTGGCCCGTTTGCTGCCGACGGTGCTGCGCGCTCATCGCCTGGTCACGCCGTCCACGCTGCTGGCGTGGCACCGTCGTCTGGTCCAACGCGCCTGGATGTATCCGAATCGCTCTGGCCGTCCGAGGACGAGTAAGGAGATCCGGGACCTGGCGGTGCGCCTGGCGCGGGAGAACCCGGCCTGGGGATACCGCCGGGTGCACGGTGAACTCATCCGGCTCGGCCACCAGGTCAGTGAAGCGACTGTGCGGCGGATCCTGCGGCGTCGGAGGTTCGGCCCTGCTCCTCGCAACGTCGACACCTCCTGGCGGACGTTCCTGCGCACCCAGGCGAAAGGCCTGCTGGCCGTCGATTTCTTCCACGTCGACACGATCTCCTTGAAACGCCTGTACGTGCTGTTCGTCATGGAAGTCTGCACCCGCCACGTGCACATGCTCGGTGTGACCGCCAACCCCACCGGCGCATGGACGGCACAGCAGGCCCGTAACCTGCTCATGGATCTGAGGGAGCACGTTGGCTCCTTCCGCTTTCTCATTCGCGACCGAGATGCCAAGTTCACCGCTGTCTTCGACGAGGTCTTCGCGGGCGAGGGTGTGCGGGTGGTGAAGACGCCGCCGCGCACGCCGCGGGCCAATTGCTATGCCGAGCGGTGGGTGCGTACCGTCCGGGCCGAGTGCACCGACCGCATGCTGATCTACAACGAACAGCACCTACGGTCGGTCCTGAGCGAGTATGCCGATCACTACAACGGACATCGGCCGCACCAGTCCCGCCGACAGCAGCCACCCGATCATGACGAGAGGACTGTTGTGCCGCTGGAAGGCCCGATCAAGCGCCAGAAGCTACTCGGTGGGCTGATCAACGAGTATTACCGAGCCGCTTAGCCGCTTCGAAGAACGTGCAGCTCAAACCCTATGCGATGGGTTTTGACGCGGCGCAGGGGAACTTGACATCCCTGTCTCGGATCAGAAAGCGCGCCCGGCAGCCCACATCTTCCATGTCCATCACGAGATTCCTGATGGCCTGGATGACCCAGTCGGCGCTCGGGTGGGCGGTGGTGCCCAACACGCGGATGCGCCTGCTGGCGTGCTCAACGACGGCCAGAATGTACTGACGCTGTCCGTTCAGGATGACGGTCTCGATGAAATCGCAGGCCAGCAGGGCGTCGGCTTGGGAGCGCAGGAAGTCGGCCCACGTGGTGGACGCCCGCTGAGGTGCCGGATTGAGCCCTTCCTGTTTGAGGATCTCCCATACCGTGGACGGCGCGACCTTGATGCCGAGCGTGGCGAGTTCCCCGTGCACCCGCCGATAGCCCCAGCCCGGATTCTCCCGGACCAGACGCAGGATGAGAGCGCGGGTGGAGCGAGCCGTGGGCGGGCGCCCGGGCCGCTTCGGCCTGCAGGTACGGGCATGGCGCCGTTTCATCAGATCGCGGTGCCAACGCAGGACGGTGTCCGGCCGGACGAGGAGCCGCAGTCGGCGCAGGGCCTTGCGGGGCAGCGAGGTCAGCAGGGCGGCGAGAAAGGCACGGTCCTCGGGCGCGAATCTCACCCTGGCGTCGGCGCCGAGTTGGCGTTCAAGCACGGTGATCTGGTGACGCAGGGCAAGTATCTCGACGTCCTTGTCCCGATCGCTCATGGGTAGCAACCGCAGCGCGGCGAAAGTGTTCGTGACGGTGAGATAGGCCAGGCGAAGGAGCACGGCCGATCATCATGCCGCACTTGGTTCCGTCTCCTGGGTCGCCGGAACTCGCGCCGCCACGCGAAGCCCTCGCAGGGTCATGACGTGGGCGGATGTAATAATTATCGGCAGGCGCAGTCTGGTTCGCGTCGCCACGTTCCTGGACCAGCAGACTATTCGTCCGCTGGTTGCTGGCTATCTGGCCTCGACTGTCGGGATTCCATGCATTTGTCGGAGTCGGCGCATTTGGGGCGGCCGTGACCGCCGGAATCCCTCAACCGGGAAGGGAAGCCCTGTGGGGTGTTCGGTTGTGGACTTGTCTTGATCGTCTTTGGGGTCTGCCCTGGTGATCGGCGATCAAGTGATCTACCACGTGCGCGGACCCTTACATGAGCCAGGCCGAAGTCCGCTGGTTGAGCTTCCCGGCGGCGTACACGCGAGCAAACAACGAGCAACCAACGGGGGCCTGCTTCTCGGGCCGAGATCAGCCCGTATCGAGAAACCGCAGGTCAGAAGCCATATTCACTGATCAAGTTGAGTAGGGCGGGTGGGACTTGAACCCACGACCCACGGATTATGAGTGGGTTTGATCTTGTCGGGGGAGTGGGCTTCTGACCTGCGGCCCGGCGCCGCTTCGATCATCTTCTATCGGCGGCGTTCCGCGTATGTGCCGGATCTTGAAATGTGCGCCCGCGCACGCCTCGCCCGGCTGATCTTCCCGTCTGCCTCGACCCACCGCGGAGCGGCAGCGGGCCGGCGACGGAGGGGCAAGCCCGTCTTCGCGTGTACGCGAACCGGTCGCCGTTCCTCGATCATCGGACGCCAACGGTCACAGACGGGCTTGAGCCGTAGGAGTCGGTCTGCTGGGCTTGCCTGGGTCGTGGCGGGCGGGACGATCAGGCTTCCACCTCAGCCAGCTACAGACCGGCTCATGCTCGGGCGATCATCCCGGAGCCGAGGCCCCCGCCGGAGGCAGGGTTCGTGAATGTGAGACCACCTTATGCACTCTGGTGGGCTGTGTCAGTAGGTCCTGTGGTGAGTGCGGAATGCGGCAGCGGCCGGACCGCTCTGGCTGGAGATCCACTCGTCGAAGTCTTCGCGGCGACGATGGGGGTCGGCGGGTAGGAGGCGGATCTGTGGATATTCGTCTATCCACCAGACGTAGAACTCCATCTGGGTTCCTTCGAGAGGCCAGTGGGTGGTGTCGCGGGGCAGTAGAAGGACGTCGACGAAGCCGCCGATTGGGAGGTCGACATCCACGCCGATGCCTATTGCACCGGGGTGGGGAACCCAGACGACGGTGCCGCTGAGTCGTTGGGTGAGCTGCAGCCGGGCCCGCAACTGGTCCCAGACGTCTTGACCGGCCGGAAGGTAGAGGAAGCGCCCGTCCACGTGTCGCCATGGCCGCATGATGCAGCAGGATAGCGGCCCGCTATCCCGCCGCTGGCGGCGCGAGCTGCTGGCGGCCGGGACCGGCCCCCAGGCCGCATGCCCGGCCGCCGAGCGGGCGCAGGGCCGCGAGGCGGCGCGGAGCGCCGCCCTTGATACCTATGAGCGCAATTCGGCAGGGAACCTCATCTGCGCATTGGCATCCAGATGATGGGGTTCACTAGGCATAACTAGGTTTGTGCCGAAACCGTTCGTTGCTGAAGGGAATGACCTAGTAAGTAGGCCGTTGCCCAAGGATCTTCCTCACCTCTGATGGAAGCTCAGAACCAGGTGCGCAAAGACGGCGGCCGTGACTGAATAGATCGTTTGTTCGATCGATTATGTTACGGCCATCCTAATTATCCGTATGGGAAGGCCCGCAGATGTGGGCAATGATCACAGTATGGTAGCAGCATTGGACGAGAATCTGGGCAGGGTTGTAATGTGCACGAGTGGGCAATCTAGACATTTCTGCTAGTAAAGAATGGTTTAGTGTAGCGTACGTTCAGGCTCTGGCCTACTCGGCGGGATACGCCGTGATGCTTGTCCATGTCGATCATTTCGGCGTGGATCTCGAAATTAGGGATCGCGCCTTCCGGGTGGACGTGCAAATGAAGTGCACCGAAGGGCCTGCCATTGAGAACGACTACCTCTCATACGATCTGGATGTTCGGACCTACAACCTTCTCAGTGACCCTGAGCGAAATGTTCCTGCATATCTATTTGTTGTAGAAGTGCCGGGCGATAGGGCAGATTGGGCGAATTGCTCCCAGGAAGGGTTGCATCTGCGTAAGTGTGGATATTTCGGCAAAATGTCCACTCTTCGGCCCACGCAAAATCGATCTACTAAGAGCGTCCGCTTGGATCGTGCAAATAGGCTAACGGTCCGTTCGCTGGATCGACTCATGAAGGAATCGCGGGGTATGGCATGATGCTGAGCATGACCTCGCCTGGCCGAATCTCTCCCGCAGGTCTTAAAGCATACTTGCGAGCAAATTCCTGGGAGCTGCAATCAAAACCTCTCCCGCGTGTAGAGATTTGGGAGCGTGACTCCCATGAGGTTCTAGTTCCTTTAAATAGTGAAGCTTCGGATTATCCGCGTCGCATATGCAACTTCATCGAAGATATTGCGAACGAGAGCGGGCTCGCCGAGGAGGATATCGCTAGGGAGTTGCAATACATCGAGGATGATGTGATCGATCTCCGTTTCGAAGACGATCGCCCATTCGTGCCGTTATCCGATGCAACAAAAATGTTAAACGGGGCTCGTGAATTCGCTATTGCGAACGCATGTTCTGCGTTGCAGCGGAGATCTTATCACGGTAGATCGCGACCATTGCAGGCCAGGAAACATGCCCAGACTGTGGGGATGGGGCATACGCTGCGGGGTAGTTTCATAATCCCGATTGTTAGTCCAATCGGAGTTATGAAGCCCGTAATCATTGAGGGCGAGCAAGAGCCACTCATTGACGTCGAATCGGAACGCAATTATTTTCCTCGGCGGGTCACTGGAATGATGGCGGACGTGCTGCGTCAGCTTCATGAACTAGTCGTCGAAAGGGGGGAGCTTCCTTCGAGGGACGAGCTTCGTCGTGCTGTGTATGGCGGGCTGTCGGCGGATGCGTGTTTCGCTTTGGCGGCAATGGTTTCTGCCCCCGAAACGGGTGATCTCGATATCGCCTTCAGGTGGGCCCTTACTTCTGCACCCCCGCGGGTCGGGGGAGACGCTCTTGAATTTCCCAAGCAGTCAGTTGGAGCGATTCAAGAGATTGCTCATATCCTTCGAGATGAAGTGAAGATCTCCGATAAAGTGATATATGGATTTGTTAGTTCATTGGATCGCGATCCTGATGACGATGAGGGCGTGGTGAAAGTCAAGGCACTAATTGCTGGGCGAGTTCGGCCGGTTAAGATGACATTAGGTCCAGACGCCTACCATGTTGCAATCGAGGCGAACGACTTAAAGCTTCGTGTGGTCGTAACGGGATCCTTGTATGAGAGTGGAACCGGGAGATATGCTATGCCGCGAGTTGATCTATTCCGCATCGATGATTATCTCCCACTGGAAGTGGCCAACCGGTTCTAATAATCTATTTCGTTTTCCCAAGGAATGCTAGTAATCGATTATCTCAGGGCGGCGAGAGATTAGGGCTCGACGGGCTGTCACGTAGCGCTCGTGGAACTCGTTGGCGAGAGTTTCGCGGCGGTATTTCTGGCGTAGGACGCGGTCGAGGTCTCCGGCGCGGTTGACGAGGTCGGTTAGCGACCGGCGTTCGATATCGAATGCGGCCATGCCCTGTTCGACGGCGGCGTCAAGGTTTCCGCGTCGGGCGTGGACGATCCCGAGGTCTATGTGTGCGTCGGCGACCCGCATCGGGGCGTTCGAGGTCCCGTCGGGGCGGGTGTGCATCTGGATCGTCTCAAGCGCGTGTTCTTCGGCGCGGTCGTCGTCCCCGAGCCAGGTGTAACAGGTGGCGGCGTAGAAGACCCACTTGGCGTGGTCGAACACGAAATGGTGGTCCGAGTTCTCCGGAATCGGTAGCTTGGCGAGGATGTCGGCTCCGAGTGAGAGCGCTTTGTCGGCTTCGCGGCGGTCGCCGATGCGGGCCAATCCGCGGGCCTCTTGCAAGGTGAGCTGGACCATGGCGCTGGATTGGCCGGCTGCGGCCTGGCCCATGCGTGCGGCGGTGACCACGTCCTCGTAGCGGCCTTCGACGAGGGCGAACCACGCTGACATCTCGTGTGCCCATCCCATGAGTTCGCCGTGTCCGACCTGGCGGCCCATCTCGAACGCGGCCTGTCGGGCAGTCTCGGCCTCTTCGCGCTCGCCCAAGTCGTAATGCACACAGCCCAGTAGCGCGGTGAGCCATCCCGTAATGACCAGCAATTCGCGGTGCTGGTCAAGCGTGATCCGGCCCGACAACAGGCGCGTCACCTGTGCCAAGCGCTTCTGCGTACGGTCGCGCAAGGTGGCGGCGGGAACGACAGGGTAGGCGCGGCAGAGCAGATCGACGGCCTCAGCCAGAGCCTCCAACGTCCCGTTCCCGACATCGGACGCTTGGAGCTGCTGGGCGAGTTCCATCGTGCCGTACAGGTCGGCCTCGGCCCGTAGCGCGTCCACGGGCATGATCTGCGCCTCGATCAGACGGCTGCCCGAGCTGCACCGGTTCGGGGAGAAGCCGAGATCTTCCGGCTCCAGGCCGGTGGCCTGGGTGAGAGCGAGCCGGAACGGGGTGCGGGGCCAGGAGACCTCTCCAGCCTCCCATCTCCTGATGCGTTCCTCGTCGACGGCGAGCCCTTCGGCGATGCCCACGCGTGTCTGGTTGATCCGGTCGGCCATCTCGGCGCGGGTGAGTTGGTGGGAGTTGCGCCAGGCGCGGAGCTGGACGTTCGGGATGCTGTCGGGCATCTCGGGCTTTCCTCCCGTCGGGGGGCCTTAAGAGGGGGGTATCAGGGGGATCTTCGGGGGTCCTGTCGCGCTCGCATTGCCGGTGGACTTGCCATCAAGCAACCACGGTACGTCAAGCGGCCTCCCAGACAGAGGGAACGCCGGATGAACGAGGAGATGGCGACGGTGACCCGGCCAGACGAGAACAGCGAGGCACGGCCCTGTCCTTCGTGTCGGGGACGTGGCAGCAAGGAACGCCACGCGCGCCGGGCGCTCCTCATCGGCGGCACCAATGACGATCACGAATCGGGTGGGGAGCGGGTGTGTCTCGACTGCCTCGGAAGCGGCCGGGCCGAAGGGAACGGAACATGAACCCCATTGATGTCATGGCGGTGGCCTACATGAACCGCACAGACGAGGAGCGCAATCTCCTCCGGCTCCGCCACGAGTTGACCCAGCTCCGCGTCCACACCGAGCTGCGGGACAACAACACCGCGCTCCTGATCCACCCTCCCGGCGGGCGGGGACTGCCGGTGTGGGTGTTCGTCGGGTACGGCGGCGCCTACTTCTCCTGGCAGTACGCCGAGAAGCGGCACCCGGTGAACGACGCCCCGGGCGCGGCGAAGGTGCTGGCGGAGTACGTCAGCCGGTAGAAGCTGGCGCGGCAAGATGACGGGAGTGCCCGGCCGGGGGTGGGCGGGCCGTCGGTGGTTTCCATCGCCCCGGGTCTCGTCGCGCCTGCGGCAGGGTCACGGACAACCATGCCCCCCGGTCCCCGTTCGTGGCCCTGCCGTTCCACCCCCTATTCGTCTCTTCCGGCCCGTAGTGGGTTGCCGGGTATGGGGTGACAGAAATCCGGAGCCGGGCTAGGCTCAAACTTGGTAAAACAACCTGTCGGCTGCTGGACGGTCGTGATGTCGCTAGAGTCCGTGCCTCCGAAGTATGCGCAACTTGTGCAGACGCTTCAGCGGCGTATTGAAGCGGGAGACTACCCGCCGGGGACGCTGCTCCCCAGTGAGAACCAGTTGATCCAAGAGTTCGGCGTGTCCCGGCCCACTGTTGTTGCCGCGTTGCGGGTGCTGCGGGAACAGGGCTGGATCGAGTCGCAGCAGGGCAAGGGCCGTTTCGTACGGGGCCGTCCCGCGCTCGCCCTGGCCGAACAGCCGCGCCCCGGTCACGCCTACCTGACCAACCCCGAGGCCGCTTCCCCTGGCGAGGTGCTGGAAGCGGGCGCCCAGGCCGTACCCAACCGGGTCGCCGCGCTGCTCGATCTGCCGGCCAAGAGCCGGTCCTTCCTGCGCCGCCGCCTCGTCGTCCGCGACGGCGAGCCGTCCGAGATCGTCTCGTTCTGGCTGCCCCTGGACCTGTCGGAGGGTACGGACCTGACCAGCGCCGACCCACTGCCCGACAGCATCCGTGATCACCTCCAGGCGCGTAAGGGCGTGCGGTTCGATCACATCATCGAGCAGATCACCGCCCGCATGCCTTCGACGGATGAGGCGAAGCGGCTCGGCATGCTGAAGAACATGCCGGTCCTGGACGTGTACGCGGCCGTGCGTGACGCCTCTGGGCATCCCCTCGTCGTGGTGAACGTGCTGCTTCCCGCCGACCGTCACGAGCTGGAAGACGCCTACCCGATCTCGTAGGCGTTACGTGCAGCGCCAGTCCCAGTCGCTGCCATGGGAGTCGAAGACCTGGACAATGACTCGACGTAATCCGCTCTCGTCGAGATCTTCGAACCATAAGGAGATGTCCGCCTTTCCTTCGGCTCCCGCGATCCGGGCCTTGCCGTAATAGTTGCGGATCTCCTCCGCTGTGAGCGCCGTCTCAAGGGTGATCCTGATCCGGTAGTCGCAGTAGTCGCCGCTTCCTCCAGTCATGTTCTTCCCGAAGAGCATGTCGTCGTCGAAGAAGTAGTGGCGGGTCTTCGGTGGAAGCGGGTACGTGCTGGCCCGCTTGTATAAGGCGTCCAGGCGTGCATCATCGCGCCACACCGGAATCATGATCAAGACGAACAGTGCGGCAAGCGGTACAACAATGGCCAGTGCGCATCCCCACATAACCCGCTTCATGAGGCCGCACATTAGGGCATAGCACCCCATCGCTCCTGCGGTTTGATCATGTCCGCCACGCCGCGCTTGTCATGCCTGTTGGTCCCGGCGGTGTCGCCCGAGATTGACCGGCGATGAGCCCTGGTACTCCACCTCTTTCACTCCTAGGCACTTGACCTACCAAGTTCGCCGACCTATTCTCGAAGCAGTTGATAGGTTAAGTGCCTGTCAGTCAAGAGATGGAGATCTCCAATGGCTCTGCAAGGACCCATCCCGGTCACGTTCGACATGGTGTTCCCGCACGGCTGCTACGTCGTCGGCGAGGTCGAGCCGGTCAAGGACTTCGACGCCTCGACCAACGGCCGGTTCGTCCAGGCGCGCGACAAGCAGACAGGGGAGCCCGTCTGGCAGGTCGCCGTCATGGACGCCGACCCGACGCTCAAGCCCGCGCAGAAGACGGTGGCGGTCAAGATCCTGTCCGCCGTCCAGCCGGTTCCGCCGGCCGCTGTGGCGGGGGTGCCGTTCACGCCGGTCGAGTTCGACGGGGTCAGCGTCACGCCGTACGTCAACAGCAACACCAACCGGCTCGCCTACTCCATCCGGGTCCGCGAGATGCGCCCCGTTCGCACCGGCAAGACCGGCGGCAAGGAGGCGGCGGCCTGATGGAGCGCGACCCGTACACCTACGTGACGATGTCGCTCGACCCCGACGCACCGGCATACCTGGCCGTCTCGTTCTACACGCCAGACCTGCGGGTGGGCGCCTCGGTGCTGGACTCCGGGCGGCCGTACCTGTCGATCGGGTCGCGGGAGGCCGACATCACGGTCTCGACCAGCGGGGCCGGGCCGGTCACCACGGCCGATGTTGACAACGCGCGGGAGCTCTTCAACGCCGCCGCGCGCTATCTGGCCGACTGCGAGCGCCTGCACGACGAGCCACAGTCGGCCGACTCCGGCGCCATGGCCTGCGACGGTTCGGCGGCCTGACATGCAAGCGGGGCCGCTGGAAGCGGCAACTTCCGGCGGCCCCTCAGATCTCCCACACACGCGAATGCTTGAGAGAGGAACCAAGCCTAATGTTCCGCAAGCTGCCCGGAGACGAGGCGCGTAACCTCGTCTCCACCACCCCTGACACCGCTGTCGTCTTCCGCCCGGCTGTCGTTCGAACCCCCGCGCTGGTCACGATCGTGATCTGGCTGTCCCGGCTCGTCGCGGGACTGGTCCGGCTGGTGTGGCGGCACCCGATCGCCGTCACCATCCCGGCCGTCCCCGGCGTGATCTGGACCCTGTACGGCTGGCCTCTCGCCCTGGTCTTCGTCGGCCTCGTCCTCCTGGCGGGCCTGTCCTTGGCGTCGCTTAACCGGGCCTCGTTCCTACGGGTCATCGGCTGGCGACTGCTCGCCTTCTGGCGGCGCATCTGGATCTACCGGCGTCACTGGCAACCCGTGATGATCGTCTCCGGTCTCGGTCGGCATCTACGCGGCCGGGACTACCTTCCTCGGCTGGTGCGGGTGGAGTGTGACGGCTGGGCCGACCGCGTCACCGTGAAGATGCTGAACGGGCAGGCGGTCAAGGACTGGGCCGACCGGACTGACCAGCTCGCCCACGGCTTCGGCTCCCGCACCAGTCGCGTGTCGATCGCGCGGGCCGGTCGCCTCGTGCTGACCTTCCCACGTCGTGACCCGCTCGCCGTTCCCCTGCCCGCCGTCCCTATCCCCGACGTGGTCTCGGTTGGTCCAGTCGAGATCGGCGCTCGTGAGGACGGCACGCCGTACCGGCTGAAGGTCCACGGGACGCATGTTCTGATCGCGGGAGCGACCGGGGCCGGCAAAGGCTCGTTCCTGTGGTCGACGATCCGCGGCCTGCTGCCTGCGCTGCGGGCGGGCCTGGTCGAACTGTGGGCGCTGGACCCCAAGCTGATGGAGCTCTCGTTCGGCCGTGACCTGTTCACCCGGTACGCGGCCGACCCGGAGCAGTGCGCCGACCTGCTCGACAATGCGGTCAAGGTCATGCAGGAACGCGCTGGACGCTTCGCCGGACTCCAGCGCTCCCACATCCCCACCGTGGCGGACCCGTTCGTCCTGGTGCTCGTCGATGAGGTCGCGTTCCTGACCGCCTACCAGTCCGACCGGACGCTCAAGCAGCGGATCACGTCTGCGCTCGCGACCCTGACGACCCAGGGGCGGGCGGTTGGCGTCGGGGTGATGGCGGCGTTGCAGGACCCGCGCAAGGAGGTCATGAACATCCGCAACCTGTTCCCCGACAAGATCGCGCTACGGCTCGATGAGTCCGAACAGGTCGACATGGTTCTCGGCGACGGCGCTCGTGATCGCGGCGCACTGGCCGATCACATCTCGCCCGTGCCTGCGCTCGGGGCCGGGATCGGATATGTCCGGCTCGAAACGAGTCCTGATCCCGTGCGGGTCCGGGCCGCGTACGTCTCCGATGACGACATCCGGGCGATGGTCGCCGACTACGCCCTGATCGTGGACGCCACGGCCGCTGTCGAGTCCATTCCGGTACAGCGCTCGGATTCCGCGTCCGTCGAGCGGGGGGAGGTGTCGGCCAATGGTTGAGATCGCCCACCTGCTCGACGAACTGACCTGCGCGGCCTGCGGCACGCCCAACGCGCTCTGGCTGTACCCGGTCCGGGGCATGGTCGAGTGCCGCGAGTGCGGCGAGAAGGCGTCCATCCTGCTCGACGGCTTCGACTCCCTCGGCTCGATCGACGGTCCCGACTCATTCGACGGTCTCGGCTTCGACTCCTGCGGCGGTGGCCGGTGACCAATACGACGGACAGGGCGACTCCTCGGGCGGTGCGGATGGCTCAACCGCTCGCCCGTGAAGTCGTGGAAGAGATCGCCAAGCAGTACGGCGTGTGCATTCGCCCAATCGCGCTCCGGCGGCTCGACACCTACACGGGCAAGGTCGAAACGATCGATGTGCCATGCGGGGCGACGTTGGAGAGCAAGTGCCCGCCGTGCGCGAAGCGGAACCGGCAGCTTCGGATGGCCCAGTGCCGGGAGGGCTGGCACCTCGACCACGAGCCGGTCAACACTCCCGACGAGGCCGATGAGTATCAGCGGTACCTCGTCGAACTCCGGGCTGATGCCCAGGCTTGGCGGGATGAGGCGGCCGAGGCCGGCGAGGACACCATCGACCTGGACGCGGCGATAGGCGACCTGGACGACGAGATCACCCGGGCCGGGATGCGCGGCACCGTCCTCGGCCGCACCTCGGGGAAGCGGTCGCGCTCGACTCGTCGGCGGCAGGATGCCCCGGACCTGCCCAAGCGGGTCATGAGTGCCACGACGCTCGGGCGGACCTTCACTGGCTCAGACGGCAAGACGTTCCGGCCCTCGATGTTCGTCACCCTCACCCTGCCGTCGTACGGGCGGGTCAGGAAGAACGGTGCGCCCGTCGATCCGAGCACGTATGACTATGCGCGGGCGGCTCGGGACGCGCTGCACTTCTCCAAGCTCGTGGACCGCTTCGTGCAGAACCTCCGCCGAGTGGCCGGGTTCGACGTCCAGTACTTCGCATCCGTCGAACCGCAAAAGCGGCTCGCCCCGCATCTGCACATGGCCGTGCGGGGCCACCTACCACGCGCGGAGATCAAGCAGATAGCCGCGGCGACCTATCACCAGGTGTGGTGGCCCTCCGTCGACACCGTGAAGTTCGAGGCTGATCATCTGCCCGTCTGGGAAGACGACGCCGGCTACCTCGACCCGACAACCGGTGAAGTCCTGCCCACCTGGGATGAAGCCCTCGACGAGCTCGACCAGGACGACGAGGCCGAACCCCTACACGTGGTCCGCTTCGGGGTTCAGGTCGACGTTCAAGGCGTTCTCGCCGGGACCACCGACGCAGACACGTGCATCCGCTACCTGTCCAAGTACCTGACCAAGTCCATCGGGGACACGATCGACCCGGACGACTCCGCGCAACGGGAGCACGCGGAACGTCTCGGCAACGCCCTCCGGTATGAGCCGTGCTCGCCCACGTGCCCGAACTGGCTCCGGTACGGCGTGCAGCCCAAGGGCGCCAAGGCGGGCATGATTCCGGGCCGCTGTCGGGGCAAGGCGCACAGGCCCGAACATCTCGGCTATGCCGGACGCCGGGTCCTGGTCTCGCGGAAGTGGTCGAACAAGACCCTGACCGAACACAGGCACGACCGCCGTACCTGGGTGCTGGAAGCCCTCGGCCTGCCAGACGAGCCAGTCGATCCGCACCGGTACGTCTGGCGGCCCGTCAAGCCTGGAGATCCCGGTCTCGACCCCATCGGCGTCCGCCTCCTGCGCTCGGTCCATGAACGCCAGCGCTGGCGCAACCACTTACGAGCGCTCGAAGCACAAGCAGACGGACAAGATCTTTCGGCAATCAGTGAGGAGGCGGCGTGACCAGGAAAGACGAAATGCTCACCGTGGCCCAGGTCCTCGACGAACTCGGCGTCTCCGCCCGGACCTTCTACCGATGGCGGGAGATCGGCAAGGCTCCGGAGGGCTTCAAGCTCCCCAACGGCGAGATCCGGATCTACCGCAGCGAGTTCACCGCATGGCTTGAGACGCTCCGGGAGGTGGCGTGACCTCCTCGACGTACAAGGTCAAGTTCTGGGGCATCCGCACCAACACGCGCGCCCAAGGGGACGGCAAGAAACCGCGCGTCGTCTCACACACCGTGCGATGGACGGTCGGCATCGCCGAGAAGTCATCGACCTTCAAGACCAAGGGGCTCGCCGAGAGCTTCTTGTCGGAGCTGCGCCAGGCCGCGAGGAAGGGAGAGCCCTTCGACCTGGAGACCGGGCTCCCGGCGTCGATGATGAAAGCGAAGGACGTGCGCACCTGGTACGCCTTCGCGGTCGACTACGTCCACGCCTGGTGGCCGCACGCGGCGGCCAAGTCCCGCGACGGCATGACGGACACCCTGACCGGCGTCACGCTCGTCCTCACCCGCCATCACCCCGGCCGTCCTGATGACGCGACTCTGCGGCGGGCGCTGCGGCACTTCGCGTTCCTGCCGCTCGACCGTCGCCCGGTCGCCACACCGGAGATCGCCGGGGCGCTGCGCTGGCTGGATGCGGCCTCGCTGCCCCTGACCGCGCTGGAAGAGGCCAAGCACACGCGTGCCGCGCTCGAATCGCTCTCGCTACTGCTCGACGGAACGGCGGCGGCCACCTCGACCTACCGGCGCAAGCGGGCCGTCTTCCACCACGCCTTGGAGTACGCGGTGGAGCGCGAAGAACTTTCGGCAAATCCGCTGCACCGGGTGAAGCTGCGCCGTCCCAAGCCCGGTGGCGAGATCGATCGGCGCTCGGTCGTCAACCCGGCCCAGGCGCGGCAACTTCTCACCGCCGTGACCTATGTCGGGCGGACGCGCGGGCCGATGATGAGGGCGATGTTCGCGGCCATGTACTTCGGCGGGCTGCGCCCCGGTGAAGCCGCCGGCCTTCGTGAGCAGGACTGCCACCTCCCTAAAACCGGCTGGGGCCTGCTCACCCTGGCCAAGACCCGGCCGGAGAGCGGCAAGCGGTACACCGACTCGGGGGAGACCCACGACGAACGCGGCCTCAAGCATCGCGGCGTCAAGGAGACCCGGCCAGTGCCGATCCCGCCTGAGCTGGTGACGATCCTTCGCGACCACATCGCGGCCCACGGCGTCGCCGCTGACGGGCGGCTGTTCCACACCGAGTCCGGCAAAGCCTTCTCCGGATCGACCGTCTCGAAGATCTGGAAGGAAGCGCGCGGCTACGCCTTCCCTCCGGATGTCGTCGCCTCGCCGTTGGCGGCCCGGCCGTACGACCTGCGACACGCGGCGGTCTCGCTCTGGCTGAACGCCGGAGTCCACGCCCCGGAAGCCGCGGAACGGGCGGGCCACGGTGTGGACGTGATGCTGCGGGTCTACGCCAAGTGCATCGACGGGCAACGCGAGATGGCCAACCGCCGGATCCTGGAAGCGCTCGCCTGATGAGACGAGATCACAACGAAGGACCCCGGGAGATCTCTCGGGGTCCTTCGACGTATGGGCGCGGAATCGTTCCACAAGGACGCCGAAACGGCCGGGTTCACCTGGGAAAACGGGGCCAAGAGCATTCCGCGTATGTTCCGCGACCACTGGCATCCGGCTGCTTTCGGCGGCTCTCGGCTGCCTGTCATGTGAATCATGATCAGGCGAGAACCCGCAGGTGGCAGGGCATATTCACTGATCAAACTGAGTAGGGCGGGTGGGACTTGAACCCACGACCCACGGATTATGAGTCGCCCGGATCTCGTGTCGATCAGTATCGGTTGATGTCACCGAATCGCATTCTGGCTGATAGAGGCGCTGAAGCCCTGTCGTGTTATGTCGGTCTTGCCATTGCGGGATGGGGTCGTGTGTTCCTTCCGGTCTCCCATCGGTCTCCCGCGGTCCCCCTGTGTAATGCCGAACCTCGATGGCTACTTCTCCTTGAGGCGGCCCGTCTGCTTGGCCCAGTCGAGGATGTCGGACAGCCACCACCAGTCGCGGCCGGAGATCTTCCCGGCGGGCTCGGGGAACTTGGCGACTTCGACCCATTCCTTGGCCGAGCGTCGGCGCCAGGTGACGACGGTGTCTTGGGTGACACCAAGGCGTTCTGCGATGCCGTCGATGCCGACAGGGGTCCATGGGGATGCAGGTCTACTCACGAGCGTGAGTGTACGTCGGGAGTCAGCGAACGTCACGCACGCACGTACGTCAAACAAGGGCGTACGTCTAAGGTTGACGGGGTGTACGTCTGAGGCGTACGGTCATGGATGTGGCAGCAGTGACCGGCCTTCAGGTCACGAACTGCTGCGCTTCACCCCTGACCAACAGCAGGACGGCCCCCGCCAAGGCGACTGCAACGCCCGGCGGAGGCCTTGACCAGGAGAGGCACCTCCCAGCCCATGCACAACCGTACGGGCGTCAACGTCGACGCCACCACCTCGGCCGCTCCCCAGCGTCTCGACGTCGCCAACCTCACGCCGCAGCAGCGCGGCGGACTGGCCCACGTCAGCTACAGCGCGACCGACACCCCGAACACCGGAGTCGCGACCGTCAACCTGACGGCCGCGAAGAACAACCTGTCCTTCCCCCAGCGGACCGGCCGCGCCTGCATCACCTGCGGCGCCACCGGCACCATCCTCAAGCCCGCCGGGACGCTCCTCGACATCGACGTCGTCGAGTGCGAGAACCACCAGTGGGAGCGCGCCAACGCCGACAACCCGCCCACCTGGTTGACCGGGCCCTGCCCCACCTGGTGCATCGCCGAGCACCGCGGCAGCGACCACCCCGACGACCGCAACCACCACAGCACCAACGTGTCGGTGTCGCTCAAGACCATGGACTACCAGAACCACGGGACGCCCGACGAGCCCAGGTTCGTCCCCCTCGAGTTGATGGCGGACCTCTTCCAGCAGCACCTGCAGGCTGAGCCGCGCGTCGTCCTCAACGACACCAGCGACAAGTTCGCGGATTACTTGTCTCTCGACGAGGCCGAGCGGTTCGCCAACCATCTGCTTGAGCTCGTCTTGGCGGCCCGCCACAACTGGGACCTGCCCGACCCCGAATAGTAAGACGGCCCCGGGCCGGTGCGCGAACACCGGCCCGGGGCCTCGATCCCACCCCTGCGTACTCAGGAGAGAGACCGTGATCAGCAACCCTATCGGCCTGCCCCGAGGTCGGTGCCCCATCCTGTGGTGCATCGTCGCCCACGCCCTGAACGGCGACCAGCGGACCCACCTCAGCGCCGCCGTCAGCTTCCACAACGTCGCCATCACCCTCGCGCAGGCCGAGACCGCCGGCCATCTGGACGAGCCGATCGTGCGCCTGTCCTGGCTGACCGCCGACGGCCGCCACAGCATGGGCGACCTGCCGCCGTCGCTGGCCGCCGACCTGGGGGAGCTGCTCACCTGCATCCGCCTCCAGGAGCTCGGCGACGTCGGCAGCGCGATGCACCGGGCCGGCGTCACCCTCGGGGCGCACGCATGACCCGCCGCTGGCCGCTCCTACTGCTCGCCCTGCCCGCGTTCGTCGCGACCTGGTCCGGATGGGTCGGCCTCGGCGAGCTCACCGGCTTCGGCCCCGTGAAGCCGCTCCCGGGAATCTCCGACTTCACCATTAACACGGCGATCACGTTGCCGATCGGGGTCGAGACGTACGCCGCGTACGCGCTGGGGGCGTGGCTGTCCGGCCGCGCGCTGAGCGCGGGAACCCGACGGTTCGCGAAGTGGTCTGCGATCGGCTCCCTCGTGCTCGGCATGCTCGGCCAGGTCGCCTACCACCTGCTCGTCACCGCTGACCTCGAGGTCACGCCATGGCAGATCGTCACGGCGGTGTCGTGCCTGCCGGTGCTGGTGCTCGGCATGGGTGCCGCGCTCGGGCACATGCTCGCCCGCGACGCGCACGCCGTACCGGCAACCGTGGGCGTAACGCCCACAGTTGAGGCGGCGGCCTCGCTGGAGACGCCGGCGGAAGAGGGTGAAGAATCTACTCCCATTCCCACGCCGGACGCCGTACCTGACGCTCACGGGTACACCCCCGAACCGACCCAGGTACCGGTGAGCCGCGAAGTGTACGACTGGGCAGCCGAGCAGGATCTGTTCGACGCGGAACCGCCCGCCGACACGGCCGACACACCGGAGTCCGAGCCCGTCCTCGATGACGTACCTGACGGCCCCGGGTACGTACCCGAGCCGCTCCCCGACGAGCTCGTGAAGCAGGCGGCCAGCGCCTTCCTCGCCGACGTCGTGACAGGCAATGTCCCCGGCGTCCGCCGGATCAAGACCGAACTCGGCGTCGGCCAGGAGAAGGCGCAACAGGTCAGAGGCGTACTCACCGCACTCGCCAACGTCTGACCGTCTGTACCCCGCCCTCGGGTCCACACCAGCCAAGCCGTACCCGAGGGCGGGTTCCCTCATGGAGAGGAAGCCCTATCTTGACGCAGCTCGCCGAGGAACACGACGCCCTCGTCATCCCGTTCCGGCCGACGCCCGTACCCGCTGTGCCTGCCGTACCTCGCGACCGCAGACGCCGGATCCGCCGCGCCGTCCAGGCCCTGCGCCAAGGCCGCTACGCCTCCCGTACGGTCAAGGTCGTTTATGCCACCGCGCGGACTCCCCTCGCCGGGACGGGGCGCATGGCGGGGACGGCCTGGCGGTGGATCCGCGCCGACGACTACGCCGCGGCCGAAGACCTCCAGTTCCGTGAGAAGGTCCGCACCCGGCGACGCCGAACGGCGTGGTGGGTCGGCGGCGGCTACGCCCTATCGACTGCAGCCAGCACGGTCCTGTGGAGTCCTTCGGCGCCGCTACTGGCCGCCGGGGCGATCATCGGCCTCGGCACGGCCGTCGAGGCGCACAAGCAGCTCACAGGGCGGACGACGCCGCTCAAGTTCCCGGGCCTGGGCAAGAAGACGCCCGGCGAGGACATGGTCACCCGGGCGGCCATCGCCGCGAAGCTCGGCAGCGCCGACGGCATGCGCCTGGCCGCGCCCGTCCTCACCGAGCAGAACGGCTGGTCGACGATCCTGCAACTCCCGGCCGGGCAGCGCGCCCGCAAGGCCCTCGGCAAGGAAGCCGACTTCGCGTCCGCGCTCGGCGTCGGCGAGACCCAGGTTGTGTTCGAGCTCATCGGCGAGCACGCGGGCCGCCTGGCCGTGTACGTGTCCAAGGCCGACCCGTTCCTGAAGGTGTACCCCTCCCCGCTGCTCGGCCGCACGGAGCCGCTCGACTTCTGGCAGGGCGTCCCCGCCGGGGTGAACGGCCGCGGACGCCCCGAGGTCCTCCGCCTCGTCGACGCCTCCCTCCTGGTGGCAGGGGAGCCGCGCGCGGGGAAGTCCGCAGCGGTGAACGGCATCATCGGCGCGGCCGCGCTCGCCGTCACCCCCAAGATCCACCTGTGGGACGGGAAGGGCGCCGGCGACCACCGGGCATGGCGGCGTATCGCCGAGACCGCCGAGAAGCGCAACGCCGCCGGGCTGCTTGACCACCTGCGCAGCATGCAGGACCGC
>NZ_JADDIL010000048.1:0-74397 GCF_020826795.1 Microtetraspora sp. AC03309
AGCTCGCTCACAGCGGGATGTTCCCGTGCTTCTTGGGCGGCAGCCCCTCCCGCTTGCCGCGCAGCAGCCGCAGCGATCGGACGATCTCCCGCCGGGTCTCACGGGGGGCGATCACCGCGTCGACGTAGCCGCGCTCGGCCGCCTGGTAGGGGTTGGCCAGCGTGTCCTCGTACTCCGTGACCAGTTTGGCACGCAGCGCCTCGGGGTCGTCGGCCGCCGCCAGCTCCTTGCGGTAGAGGATGTTGACCGCGCCCTGGGCGCCCATCACCGCGATCTGCGCGGTCGGCCACGCGATGTTGAGGTCCGCGCCCAGATGCTTGGACCCCATGACGTCGTAGGCGCCGCCGTACGCCTTGCGGGTGATCACGGTGATCAGCGGGACGGTGGCCTCGGCGTAGGCGTACAGGAGCTTGGCGCCGCGCCGGATGATGCCGTTCCACTCCTGTTCGGTGCCGGGCAGGAAGCCGGGGACGTCGACCAGCGTGAGCACGGGGATGTTGAACGCGTCGCAGGTGCGCACGAAGCGCGCGGCCTTCTCCGACGCGTTGATGTCGAGGGTCCCGGCGAACTGCATGGGCTGGTTGGCGACCACGCCGACCGGCCGGCCGTCCACCCGCCCGAAGCCGATGATGATGTTGGGCGCGAACAGCGCCTGCACTTCGAGGAAGTCGCCCTCGTCGAGGAGGGACTCGATGACGACGCGCATGTCGTACGGCTGGTTCGCCGAGTCGGGGATGAGCGTGTCGAGCGCCAGATCGGTCTCGCCGATCTCGAGGTCGGCCTCCTCGCCGGTGACCGGCGGGTCGTCGAGGTTGTTCTGCGGGAGGTAGGACAGCAGCGCCTTGACGTACTCCAGGGCGTCGTCCTCGTCCTGGGCCAGGTAGTGGGCGTTGCCGCTCCTGGCGTTGTGGGTGTGGGCGCCGCCGAGCTCCTCGAACGTGACGTCCTCGCCGGTGACGGTCTTGATGACCTCGGGACCGGTGACGAACATGTGCGACGTCTGGTCGACCATGACGGTGAAGTCGGTGAGCGCGGGCGAGTACACGTGGCCGCCCGCGCAGGCGCCCATGATCAGGGAGATCTGGGGGATCACGCCGGAGGCGTGCACGTTCCGCCGGAAGATCTCTCCGTACAGGCCGAGCGAGACGACGCCCTCCTGGATGCGCGCCCCGGCACCCTCGTTGATCCCGATGATCGGGGAGCCGGTCTTCACGGCGAGGTCCATGACCTTGCAGATCTTCTCGCCGTACACCTCTCCGAGGCTACCGCCGAGGAAGGTGAAGTCCTGCGCGAAGACGCACACGTTCCTGCCGTCGATCGTGCCGTAGCCGGTGATGACTCCGTCTCCGGGGACGCGGTTGCGCTCCAGCCCGAAGGCGGTGCTGCGGTGCTTGGCGAGCGCGTCCAGTTCGACGAACGATCCCTCGTCGAGCAGCCGCTCGATCCGCTCCCTGGCGCTGATCCTTCCCTCGGCACGCCGTTTCTCGGCCGCGCGTCCGGTGGTTCCGACCCGTACGGCCTCGTCGCGGCGGTCTTCGAGATCGGCGAGCTTGCCCGCCGTACTGTGCAGATCCATTGACCACCACACCTCTTGAGACTCAGTTTCAAGCGTACGATACTGAGTCTCACATCATTCGACAAGGTCGGGGAATCCGGGAGAATGGGCCGATGGCAAGATCGCCAACCAGCCAGCGCCTCGCCGACGCGGCCATTCGGCTCTTCAACGAGCGCGGCTACGACGAGACGACCGTGGATGACATCGCGGCCCGCGCGGGCGTGAGCCGCAGCACCTTCTTCCGGTATTACCGGTCCAAGGACGATGTGATCTTTCCCGACCACGACGCGCTGCTCGCGAAGGTGGAGGCCCGCCTGAGGGCGTCGACCGCCGACACCGCCATCGTGGCGGTGTGCGACGCCGTCCGGATCGTCCTCGCCCACTACGTCGAGGACGCCGAGGTGTCGCTGCGGCGCTACCGATTGGTCGGACGAGTGCCCGCGCTGCGCGACCGCGAGATCGTCAGCGTCGCGCGCTACCAGCGGCTGTTCCGGGAGTACGTCGGCGACTGGCTGGCCGGATCGCCCGACGCCGCGCTGCGCGCCGAGCTCATGGCCTCCTCCGTCGTGGCGGCCCACAACCAGGTGCTGCGCGGCTGGCTGCGGGCGAGAGGATCGTACGACCCGTTCGAGCCGCTCGACCACGCGCTGCAGTACGTCATCAGGACCTTCCGGCACCTGGAGAACCTGGAGGGGCCGCGCGACGGCGGCGACCAGGTGGTCGTGGCGGCCTTCCCGCGCTCGGCCTCACCGGACGACGTCATGGACGCCATCCGGGCGCACCTCGGCTCGCGGCCGTAGCGTCCACCGCGAGCCGAGGTGCCCGTGGGCCCGGAACTCTTTCGAGTGCTCGGGCCGGTGCTCAGGCGTACCGCTGGGCGGCCTGCTCGGCGAGTTCCGGCTTCAGCGCCCGGAGGGTGGCGACCGTGATCGCCCGCGCGTCCACGCCGAAGTGCCTGCGCGCCGCCTCCCTCGTGTCCGACAGGCCGAAGCCGTCGGTGCCGAGCGAGACCCAGTCCTGGGCGACCCAGGGCCTGATCTGGTCGGGCACGGCCCGCATCCAGTCGCTCACCGCGACGACCGGTCCGTCCGCCCCGGACAGGGCGGCGGTGATGTACGGCACGCCTTCCCGCTCGGCGGCCATCGCCTCGCGGCGCAGCTCGCTCCACGACGTGACCGACCAGACGTCGACGCCCACGCCCCAGTCGTCCGCGAGCAGCCGCTGCGCCTCCAGCGCCCAGTGCATCGCGGTGCCGCTGGCGAGGATCTGGGCCTGGCCGCCGCCCGCCGAATAGCGGTAGACGCCGCGCACGATGCCCTCCTCGACGCCCTCGGGCATCGGCGGCTGGGGCATCGGCTCGTTGTAGACGGTGAGGTAGTAGAAGACGTCCTCCCCCGCCTCGCCGTACATCCTGCGCAGCCCCTCACGGACGATCACGCCGACCTCGTACGCGAAGGCCGGGTCGTAGCTGAGGCACGCCGGGTTGACCGAGGCGAGCAGTTGCGAGTGACCGTCGGCGTGCTGCAGCCCCTCCCCCGTCATGGTGGTACGGCCGGCGGTGGCGCCGATCAGGAACCCGCGCCCCATCTGGTCGGCGAACGCCCACATCTGGTCGGCCGTGCGCTGCCAGCCGAACATGGAGTAGAAGATGTAGAACGGGATCATCGGCTCGCCGTGCGTGGCGTAGCTCGTGGCGGCCGCGGTGAAGCTGGCCATGCAGCCCGCCTCGGTGATGCCCTCGTTCAGGATCTGCCCGCTGGCGGACTCCTTGTAGGACAGCAGCAGCTCCCTGTCGACCGCGTCGTACCTCTGCCCGAGGGACGAGTAGATCTTCGCCGTGGGGAAGAGCGACTCCATCCCGAACGTCCTGGCCTCGTCGGGGACGATCGGCACCCAGCGGTGCCCGCTCTCGGGCACGCGCATGAGGTCTTTGACCAGGCGGACGAAGGCCATCGTGGTGGCGATGGTGCCGCCGCCCTTGGTGAGCGCGGCGAACGGCCGTTCCGGGGCCGGCGGCAGCGGCGCGTACGCCGTGACGCGCCGGGGCACGGGGCCGCCGAGCGCGCTCCGCCGTTCGGCGAGGTACTCGCGCTCCTCCGGGCCGGGCCGCAGGTAGGGCGGCAGTTCACCGGCGAGCGCCGAGTCGGGCACGGGCAGGTCGAGGCGGTCGCGCATGGCGCGGAACTCGTCCTGCGTGAGCTTCTTCATCTGGTGGTTCGCGTTGCGCGACTCGAAGCCCGAGCCGAGCGTCCACCCCTTGACGGTCTGCGCCAGGATCACCGTGGGCCCGTCGCGATGGTCCAGGGCCGCGCGGTAGGCGGCGTGGACCTTGCGGGGCTCGTGTCCCGCGCGCGAGCCGCCGACGATGCGTTCGAGATCCGCGTCGCTGTACGGCGCCGCCAGATTCTCCAGGCCCTGGAACAGGCGTTCCCTGATGTAGGCGCCGTCGGAGGCGGCGTAGGTCTGGAACTGCCCGTCCGGCACCTCCCCCAGCCGGGCGGCGAGCCGGCCGCCGAGGTCGCGGGCGAGCAATCCGTCCCACTCCTCGCCCCAGAGCGCCTTGACGACGTTCCAGCCCGCACCCCGGAAGACGTTCTCCAGCTCCTGTACCACGCGGGTGTTGCCGCGTACGGGACCGTCGAGCCGCTGCAGGTTGCAGTTGATCACGAAGGTGAGGTTGTCGAGCCCTTCCCTGGCGGCCAGGGGAAGTGCGGCCGTCGCCTCGGGCTCGTCCATCTCGCCGTCACCGAGGAAGGCCCACACGTGACCGCGCGAGGTGTCCTTGATCCCTCTGGCCGCGAGGTAGCGGTTGAACCTGGCCTGGTAGATCGCGTTCAGCGGGCCGAGGCCCATGGACACGGTCGGGAACTGCCAGAAGTCGGGCATGGCCCGCGGGTGGGGATACGACGGCAGGCCGCCGCCGCCCACCTCCCTGCGGAAGCGGTCGAGTTGCGCCTCGGTCAGCCGGCCTTCGAGGAAGGCTCTGGCGTAGATGCCCGGCGAGGCGTGGCCCTGGAAGTAGACCTGGTCCTCGGTGCCGTGGAAGAAGTGGTTGAACCCCACCTCGTACAGCCACGCGGCCGAGGCGTAGGTGGAAATGTGTCCGCCGAGGCCGTATTTGCTGGCCCTGGTGACCATGGCGGCGGCGTTCCACCGGTCGTAGGCCGCGATCCGCTCCTCGATCGCGAGGTCACCCGGATACGGCGGCTCCTCGCCGGTGGGCACGGTGTTGAGATAGGGCACAGGCGGCCGGCCGATCGTGTCGAGCAGCCGCCCCATCAGATACCGGGCCCGGTCCGGACCCGCCTCCCGCACGAGCGCCTCCAGAGACTCGCGCCATTCGGCCGTCTCCTCTGGATCCACGTCGGGGATCTGGTCCCACAGTGACATAGCTGACCGCCTCTGCTTCCTGTGAAGTCCAATCATCCGATCACTCCATGAGATGATAGTCCCCGATCCCGCGTCCTCCCATGCCCGGATCAGGACATGTGAGAACGCCGGTGCTCATGTGGCGGCGGCGGCAGGAACCGCCAAAGGTAGACGACCGGGTGCCGGATGCCGTTGAGGCCGAAGGCCGCAGGCGTGTCGCGGGCCGCGCCGCACGACGCCGGCGGCTCGCGGATCGAGCCGGCCGGCTTCGGGCTCGGATGGATTGGTCACGGTGTCGCCGACTCCCCTGGTCGCGTCCTCCCTCACCCGGTTCGACGAGGCGCCGCACCGACCTGAGAGATCGACGCGTCGCCTCACATTTCGGAAGGTTGTGTCGTCGTACCGGTGAACCGAACGCGAAGGAAGGAAACCGATCATGGAACCCGTGAACGTCGCGATCATTTACTACAGTGCCACTGGCACCGTGCATGCCTTGGCGCAAGCCGCCGCCGAGGGCGCGGAAAAGGCCGGCGCACACGTGCGACTGCGCAAGGTCCCCGAACTGGCCCCACCGGAGGCGATCAGCGCCAGGCCGGCCTGGGCCCAGCACCTCCAGGACACCTCCGACGTCGTCGAGGCCGACCTCGACGACCTGGCCTGGGCCGACGCTGTACTGTTCGGCACCCCCACCCGCTTCGGCAACCCGGCCAGCCAGCTCAGGGCATTCATCGATACCACCGGTGGCCTGTGGTATCAGGGCACGCTCGCGGACAAGGTGTACTCGGCTTTCACCGCCTCCAACACCGCCCACGGCGGGCAGGAGTCCACCCTCCTGGCGCTGGGAAACACGTTCTACCACTGGGGCGGCATCATCGTGCCCCCCGGCTACACCGACCCCGTCCAGTTCCAGTCAGGCAATCCCTACGGCACCTCCCACGTGGCCGGCGATGGCCCACCCAGTGAGGTGGCCTTGCAAGCGGCCCGTCACCAGGCCCGCCGCGTCGTCGACACCGCGGCCTCGCTCAAGGCCGGCCGCGCCGCCTGATCCGGCACGGAACACCAACAGGGCTGGTACGGCGGCGATGAGTGAGAAGTGACGGGCACCGGCGCCCGCCCCTTCCATTACCTCGTACGCAGAGCTAACGTTCCAATATGGGCACAACGGGCATAATGGATCTTCCTGGCGCCCTCGCCGACGTCCTGTCGGGAATCCAACGGCTCATCCGGCGCAGGTTGCGTCGCGGCCTGACCGGGCCACGACTGCGCGGCGCCCAGGTCGAGCTGCTCCAACTGGCCCTGGCCAATCCCGGTATCGGCGTCTCGGCGGCGGCCAGGGAGCTCTACCTCGCCGGAAACTCGGTGTCCACGCTGGTCAACCAGCTCACGACGGCCGGTCTGCTGCTCCGCGAGACCGATCCGGGCGATCGGCGATCCGCGCGGCTGCTGGCCACGCCCGAGGCCGAGTCACGGCTACGGGCGTGGCAGGAGAGGCGCGCCGCGCTCGTCCGCGCGCAGGTGGAGCGGCTCGGCGACGACGACCAAGCGGCGCTGGCCGCCGCACTGCCCGCGCTGCGCAGGCTCGCCGAAGGCCTGCGGGAGGAGGTGGAGGGTCCGTGACCGAGCGAGAGCGGAGTCCGCACAACCCTCAGGACACACATGGGGCACCTCAGCAGAGTCCGCAGGACGCGCCGTCCGTCCAGAACGCCCCGATGGCGCCACCGCTCCGGAACGCCCGGACAGCCGACCGCGCCCAGCCGGACACCGGGCGCACCGCCCCTGACGCCGTGAGCTGCACCGGGCTGAGCTATTCCTTCGGGCGGACGAAGGCCGTGGACGGCATCGATCTGTCCGTCGCCTCCGGCGAGGTCTTCGGCCTGCTCGGCCCGAACGGCGCGGGCAAGTCCACGGCGATACGCTGCCTCACCACGCTGCTGCCGGTGCCGTACGGCATGGTGCGGATCTTCGGCCACGACGCGGCGAGGGAGCGGATGTCGGTGCGCCGCCTGCTCGGCTACGTTCCCCAGCAGCTGTCGGCGGACGCGAGCCTGACCGGCCGGGAGAACGTCGCGCTGTTCGCCCGCCTGTTCGACGTCCGCCTCCGTGAGCGACGGGCGCGGGTCGCCCTGGCGCTGGAGGCGGTGGGTCTCGCCGACGCCGCCGACCGGATGGCCGGGACGTACTCCGGCGGCATGGTGCGCCGGCTCGAACTCGCCCAGGCGCTGGTCAGCGCGCCGCGCCTGCTGATGCTCGACGAGCCGACGATCGGACTCGACCCCATCGCGCGCACCAGCGTGTGGGAGCACATCACCGCGATACGGGCCGCCACCGGGATGACGGTGCTGGTCACCACGCACTACATGGACGAGGCGGACCAGTACTGCGACCGGGTGGCGCTGATGCACAGGGGACGCGTCCGGGCACTCGGCACGCCGGAGCAGCTCAAGGCCGAGCTGCGCGACCGCGACGGCACCGGCCACGGCGGCGATGGCGACGGCGACGGCGGCCGCGCGGCGCCCACGCTTGAGGACGTCTTCCGGGACGTCGTCGGTGGTGATCTCGGCGGCGCTCTCGGCGGCACTGGGAGCACAGGAGAGAACGGCGCAGGAGAGGAAGGGGGCGACTTCCGTGATGTCCTCCGCACCCGCCGCACGGCCTCTCGCGTCGGCTGACACCGCCGCCCGAGGGCTCGACCTGCTGCTGACCGCGCCGCGCGCCCGCACCGGCTGGCGCGTGCTCCCCGCCCGGGTCGCCGCGATGTGCCTCGTCGAACTGCAGAAGCTGCGCCACGACCGCACCGAGCTGTACACACGGGCGATCCAACCGGCCCTGTGGCTGCTGATCTTCGGGCAGACCTTCACCCGCATCAGGGTGATCCCCACCGACGGCATCCCGTACCTGGACTATCTCGCGCCCGGGATCATCGCCCAGTCCGCGATGTTCATCGCGATCTTCTACGGCATCATGATCATCTGGGAGCGTGACGCGGGAGTCCTGACCAAGCTCCTGGTCACACCGACCCCGCGCGCCGCGCTGGTGACGGGCAAGGCGTTCGCGGCCGGGGTGAAGGCGTTGATCCAGGCGGTGGTCGTGCTCCTCATCGCCACCCTGCTCGGCGTCACCCTGACCTGGAACCCGCTGCGCCTGCTCGGCGTGGCCGCCGCCGTACTGCTCGCCTCGGCGTTCTTCTCCTGCCTGTCCATGACCATCGCCGGGATCGTGCTCACCCGCGACCGCCTGATGGGGATCGGGCAGGCCATCACGATGCCGCTGTTCTTCGGCTCGAACGCGCTGTATCCGGTCGACGTCATGCCCGGCTGGCTCCGGGCCGTCAGCGCGGTCAACCCCCTCAGCTACCAGGTCGACGCGCTGCGCGGCCTGCTCCTGGGCACGCCGTCCCACCTGCCGCTGGACTTCCTGGTTCTCCTCGTCGCCGCGGTGACCGGCATCACGGCGGCGTCGTGCCTGCTGGGCAGGCTGGCCCGCTGACCCCCGGCTCGCAGCCCGACCGTCCCGCCTCCGGCGGGAACGGTGATCACGCGGAAAGCGGCCGGATGGCTCCCTGGACGAAGGCGATGACGGCGGTCCCCGCGCCCTCCAGCGTCACCTCGCCGCTGACCAGGGGGATGCGCTCGGCGCCGATGACCGCCAGAATGCTCCGGGCGGTCGCCTCGACATCGAGGTCACGGAACTCCCCCGACTGGATCCCGCCGGCGAGGATCTCGCACAGGATCTTGTGCATCGGCGCCACGTGCCCCGCGAGCGCCTGGTACGCGTCGGGCCCGAGCGCGGCGGTGATCTCGGCGGCACCCGGATGAGGGTGGGCGAGGAGCCCCTTGAGCTGCAGCCGGATGAAGGACTCCAGCCGCGCGGAGGCGGTGACGTCCTCGCGCAGGTCCTGTTCGAGGCTGTCGACGAAGTAGTCCGTCACGCGCTGGCTGAACGCGAGCAGCAGCGCGGCCTTGTCCGGGAAATAGTTGTAGAGGACCGTACGGGCGACGCCGGCCTCCGCCGCGACGTCGGTCATGGAGATCGCGTCGATGCCTCGGTTCCTGGAGAGCCGGGCCACCGCGTCGATGATGCGATTCACAGTCTGCGCGCGGTGCTCCCGGAGGTTCGGGGCGGAGATCCTAGGCATATCCGCATTTTCGCACGCAGCGGGCGCGCCGTCAGGGACGCCGTCCTGCTGGACCCCGATACGCCGTTTCAGTACGGTTGTTTTGGCGACAGTTTGTCGTTATCTTTATGGCGACTCGTCGTAAAACGGAGGAAGCCGTGGACACCAACACCGCTCAGGAACGCGAGCCGCTTTCCAAGCTGCTCTATCACGGGACGTCGGAGGCGCATCGTGCGGCCGAGAACACTCCGTACATGCTCGCCCTCTTCCAGGGCAAGCTGACCAGGGACGCCTACAGCGCGTGGCTGGTCCGGTTCCACGCGGTGTACTCCGTCCTGGAGCAGACGACGGAGGCCCTGCGCGATGATCCGTCCGTCGGCGCCCTTCACCTGCCGCGACTCAACCGCACGGAGGCCCTCGAACGCGACCTCGCCTACTTCTACGGCCGCGACTGGCGGGACGCGCTGACGACCTCTCCGGCCACCGACGCGTACGTGGCCCGGCTGCACCGTGTCCGCGACGAGTGGCCGCTCGGCCTGGTGCCCCACCACTGGATCCGCTACGCCGGCTACCTGCACGGCGGTGCGACGCTCGCCAAGCTGCTCACCACGACGTACGGACTGAGCGACGGCGCGGGCGTGGCGTTCTACGACTTCACGGAGATCGAGGACAACCGCGCCTTCATCGCCGACTATCACGCCCGGATGAACGCGGTGCCCGTCACCACCGACGACATCGAGCCGCTGGTCGAGGAGGGCAGCCACGCCTTCCGCGGCAACGCGGCGATCACCGTCGAGCTGGGCGAGGAGTTCGGCGTGTCCTGACACGAGACGATCACGCGGACACGCGGAGGCCACCCTCACGATGAGGGTGGCCTCTTCACGGGTCCGGCCGCTGCGGGACGGTGCCGGCCCCCGTCACACCGCCTTGATGGCCTGCAGCGGACACGCTTCGAGGGCCGCCCGCGCGTTGGCCTCGTACTCCGGCGGGACCTCGTCCACCAGGACCTTGCCGTAGCCCCATTCGTCCAGCGCGAACACCTCGGGGGCGAACCGCTTGCAGTACCCCTTGCCGTCGCACACGGCCGCGTCGATGACGACCTTCATGATCCCTCCCAAGAGACGCGGAACCTCGTGTCCGCGGTGACATCGGTGGCGGCGCACCGCTCGCACTCCGTACCGACATGAGCGTCGACGAGATCGCGGTGATGCCGGAAGAGCGAGCCGACCAGGGCCGTCACGGCGTCGGGTGTCGCGCAGTTGCCCCGTCCGGCCAGCGCCGCGCCCCACCGCTCCAGCCGTGCCACGTCCTCCACCGTCGCGGAGCGTACGGTCAGCCCGGCGAGGACGCCCGCCACTCCGGACGTGCCCGTGACGCACGGCCCGCACTGCCGGGCGTTCTCCCGATCGAAGAAGGCCGCCACCTCGGCGGCCACACCGACCGGGCAGTCCCCGGCCAGCAGGACGAACGCGCCGCAGCCCAGCGTGCTGCCCGCCCGCGCCAAGGCGGCGTGGGTGAGCGGGAGGTCGAGGGCCGAGGCGGGCAGCAGTCCTCCCGCGAAGCCCCCGGCCAGCAGTCCGGTCACCCCGGCGTCCGTCCCCATGTGAGCGGTCACCAGTTCGCGCAGCGGGACGCCGTACGGGACCTCGTACAGACCGGGTGCCCGGCCCGCGCCCGACAGCGTCGCGAGGAGCGTGCCGGTGGACTCCGGGGTACCCATCCCGCGGTACGCCTCCGGACCGAGCCGGACGGCGAGGGCGAGCTGGGCGAGCGTTTCGACGTTGCTCACCAGGGTGGGCGCTCCGCGCACCCCCTCCTGCCAGGGACGGGGAGGTTTCACGGTCGGGAGGGCGAGTCCGCCGGCGACCGCCCTGACGACCGCGGTCTCCTCACCCGCCACATATCCGGGCGCCACCGCCACGACGCCGACGGACATACCGGCAGAGATGCCGGGGGCACTGCCGGCGGGGACGTCGCCGCGCTTCGCCGCGAGGCGGCGGGCGGCGGACGGATCGCTGCCGTACACGTAGGCACGATCGGCGCCCACGGCCCGGGCGGCCAGTTCCAGCCCGCGGAGCACGAGATCCGGGCGTTCTCGGAGCAGGAAGCGGTCCTTGACGGAGGCGGGCTCGCCCTCCTCCCCGTTGGCGATCACGTAGCGGACGGGCCCCGGGGCCGAGGCGACCGAGCGGAGCTTGACTGCCAGGGGAAACCCCGCCCCGCCGCGCCCCCGGATCCCCGCCGCCTCGGCGATCTCGATGATCTCCGGCCCGGAGAGGTCCGCCGGGCCCGGTGTCCCGTCCGGCTCCGCACCGAGCAGCCGCGCGTTCCGGAGCGGGCGGACCCGCAGGGAAGAACTCATGCCACCAGGTAGTCGGGCAGCCGCTTGCCGATCTCGACGAGGACCTCGGTGTTGAGCTGGTAGGCGAGCACGGTCTCGGCGATGACCCTCCTGGCCTGCACCTCGTCCAGGTCCAGCGCGTTGAGCCGGTCCCGGTAGCTTTCCTTGAACGCCTTGAGATCGGAGATGCCGGTGAAGTCGTAGAACCTGGCTCCCGCGGAGCCGTCGAACCCGTACGTGCGCTCCGCGACCTTGCGAATCACCTGGCCGCCGGACAGGTCGCCGAGATAGCGGGTGTAGTGGTGGGCGATGAAGCCACCGGGCCAGTCGGCGATCTGGTTGATCCGGGCGACGTAGGTCGACGTCGACTTGGACGGGGTGATCCTGTCACGCCAGTCCTTCCCGTAGAGCTCCTCAAGGTCGGCCTCCAGGGAGGGGACGCGCTCCAGTTCCGGAGTGACGAACGGCCCGGCGACCGGGTCGCCGGTGAGGGCTCGTCCCGCTTCCTCCAGCGCCACGTACGCGAAATAGTGCTGGGCCACCATCTCGCCGTAGCCCTCCCGGGACACGCGGCCGCTCATGAGCGCGTCGAGATACGCGGTGTTCTCCGCTTCCTCGTGGTCGCTCCAGGTCGCCTTCTTGAGCCGCTCGGCGAAGGTCTCGCTCTCTGTCATACCCGGACTCCCATTGCGTCGCGATGCCGTTTCACGACAGAGTGTCAGAAAGATGGCCGGAAGGTCAAGAGTTTAACGACACCTCGTCGTCAACTGGGGAATCCGCTCTCCGGTTGTCGCCGGGTAGCCCGCCGTACACCCTGCTCGGATTCAGCTACAGCGAGGAGGGAAGGGCCGCGGTCGCCGCGCGGCCTGAACGCGTTCATTCCCGAGCGATACCCGCGCCGCCTCGAACAACTAATCAGCGGGGATCTCGTGCGGGACGCGGCCCGCCCCCCGAGCGAGGTGAGCGGCGGCGACCGCAGCGGGTGACAGGGCACTCGACGCGGCGGACGCGACCGGCGACGCGGCGGGAGCCGTGGTCGGGGCGGCGGCGGGAGATCCGGCCGACGACGAGCCGTCGGAGAAGGCACGGGTCATCCCGTGTGCTCGCCCGAGCGGCCCGCGGTGTCCGGAAGCGAACACCGCGGCTCCGCCCGCCCGGCGACTGCCATGTGAACGAGGTGGTCCGTGCTCAGCAGGGACTCGGGAGCAACCCCGTTCGATCGGCGCCCGCTGAATTCCGCGGGCGCGCCGGGAACTCCTTTCTCATGAGGCGGTCGCATCACGTCATGACACGACCGGCCGATTTACAGGTGGCCCATCTGGGCCGAGATCCGGTTCGTCGATTCGAGCAGGGTCTCGGCGCACTGTTCCGCCTCGTCCCGGAATCGTTCCAGCGGCCCGCAGACGCTGATGACACCGGCCGGCCTGCCGTGATGGTCGAAGATCGGCGCGGCGACCGAGGCCGAGCCCGGCTGACGCTCGGCGCTCGATTTGGCGTATCCGCGCCGGCGAATCGCCGCGATCTCCTTGCGCAGCACGTCCTCGTGCACCAGAGTGCGTTCGGTCAGCCGGACCAGCGGGACGGTTCTGACGTACGTGTCGATTTCCTCATCAGAAAGAAAGGCGAGGAACGCCTTGGAAGAGGCGCCGGCATGCAAGGGATAGGGGATGCCGAGAGAGATCGACATGATCACTTCCCGGCTGGGCGTCACCTGGTCCACATAGACCCGCGTCGTTCCCGTACGAATAGACAATGTGGCGGTCTCGGACAACGTCCGGGAAAGTGTGACCAGTTCCGGCGCCGCCAGCCTGCGCACGTCCAGCCTTCCGAGGTAGGCCAGGCCCAGCCGCATGGCCGCCAGCCCGAGCGAGTAACGCCGGGTCTTCTCATCCAGCTCGATCAGCCCGTGCAACCGGAACGAGGCCAGTACACGGTGAACCGCGGCTTTGGACATACCGAGTTTGTCCGCGATCTCGGTGACACCGAGCGTGACGGACGCGGGATCGGCGAAGAGCACGAGCACGTCCGCCGCGCGTTCGACGGTCGCGACCGTCTGACTGGAGGATTCCGCCGCACGGCGGCGTAACGGCTTGACAGTGTCCATCGGCTTCTCAGCCCCTTAACAACGGCGGCACACCCTATTCCCGGGAGAATCCCACGGGCGCGGGTGTGTCGGTGACGATCCTTGTGTCGAGGAAATCCCACCACGATTCCTGGGACACCCGCTCCTTCTCCCGTGAAGGATCGGTCTTCAGATCGGCCGGCGCGGACAGGGTCTCGCGGGAATCGCGTCCAGGCCGTCTCCCCGAACACGCCATCCAGGATGGAACATTTTTCCGCAAATTGGAACACCCTATTCAGGGTCGCGCTCATCGAACTTCTCGGCCTTTTGCCGTCCTCGACTCCGCTCGCCGTTCTCGTCACACTCCGATGACGACCGCGACCCCCGAAAGAGGGTGATCATTTCCCATAAAAGGGCAGATCACAGACCCGCCGCACGCGTGTGAAGGCGGCGCGGCCACCGCCCCGGCCGGAAAGGCGGCGCCCATATGACCATGCGGAAGAGTGCCGTCGATCAGCACCGCGCCGCTCGGACCCGCGACGAGGACGCCCTTCGTCGAACTCGCTACGGGACGGGCTTCCAGCGCCAGGTTGAGCTCGTGTAGCGAACACACTTGTAGCGCCTGCTGTGGGCCGCGTGCCGGGCCGAATACCCGTACGCGCCGTGCTGGGAGCTCGCGCAGTACGCGCCGGGGAACACGCAGTCCCAGTGCTTGCCGTGCTTGTAGTAGTACGTGCCGTTGCTCTGCTTCTTCGCGCACCAGGCCGCTGTCGCGACCGTCGCGGACGTAGCCGACGCGGCGGGAGCCGTCACGAAGAGGAGGGATGCGGCGGTGAGCGCTGCGATGAGGGGTTTACGCATGGATCGCGAAGGTATCGGCGTGACATAACGATCAGGAATCACGAGATCGAAACGGATCGTCATCGCCGGTTCAGGCCGGCGACCGCCGCTCGATGAGCTGCGGACGGCTACCGAGGATCCCGCCGCCGGGCGGACACCGCGGACGAATCCCGTAGCTCTGATCGCGTCAGCCCGCGGTCACCTTGGCGAAGTGGAAGACATCCGGCGGAAGCGGGTGTTCCAGGCGCCACCGGAACCGGACCGGCCGATCGCCTTCGCAGTGCTCGTAGATCATGGGTCCGGCGTACAGGTACGGCGGTGCGCCCAGACCTTCCTCGCGCTTGTGCTCCCTGACGAACAGGTGGACGCTTGATCGCCCGGATCGGTAGCGCTGGGCCGTGGGGTTGCCGCGGCGCAAGGTGGACTGGGACTCCCACTGGAACAACGACGGGGTGATGGCCCGGTCGTGGTACATGGTCGTGGGCAAGTAGTGGTCCGCGGACTTGTCGATGGTGACGAAGAACAGGTCGGCACCCGCATCGGGAACCCACTTGACGCCTTCACGCATATGGGCGGGTTTGTCCACGCCGAAGGCGGCCAGCGCCTCGTTCTTGCCGTAGGTGGCGTGGACGTGCAGCGGAATGTCTCCGGACAGCGGGTGCGTCACACGACGTCTGCGCTCGGCCAGCAGGCCGGCGAGGTCCAGCAACTCGCTCACCCGGTCGGGGTGGGCCAGCAGGTCGCTCAGGCGTGCGTCGGCGGTGGAGGCGGGCTGGGTGCCACCCCAGAGCGCGACGTCGAGCATGGCGAACAGCCGCCGCTCGCGTACGGTGCCACCACTGCGCGGACTGCGGAGGACGGAGAGCCGGTCGGGGTCGTCGATGTGGAGCATGCGACCGAACGCGCTGCCGATCTTCACGTCGAGGGGACCGGCCGCGGAACCTCGGCCAACGGCTCCGCGGAGCCCGGCCCAGCCGGGGCGGCGGCGGTAGAGATCCTCCAGCTCCAACCCGGTCTCCTCGATGAACCCGGCCAGGGTGGTCCGCTCGGGCAGCGCCGCGAGTTCGGCGATCAGATCGGGCCAGCGCAGGTTCAGCGTCTGGCGGATGTTGTTCAGCACCAGCCGGGAGACCTCGCGATCGAGATCGATATGGCAGCCGGGCGGCAGTGTGGGGAAGCCCGCCTCGACCTCGCGGGCGACCGCCGTACGGCCGGCGCCGGTCAGCGCGCGGTAGCGGCGGTCGAAGCGGAACTGACGGTGCTGGTTGCCGATGAAGTCCAGAACGGTCAGGCAGGCCTTGCCGGTGTCCAGTCGCAGCCCTCGGCCCAGTTGCTGCAGGAAGACGGTGGCGCTGTCGGTGGGACGCAGGAACAGCACGGTGTCGATGCCGGGAATGTCGACGCCCTCGTTGAACAGATCGACGGCGAACACCACGTTGACCTGACGGGACCGCAGCGCGGCGAGCCCTGCCTCCCGGTCGGCGCGCGGGGTGCGGGAGGTGATGGCCAGAGAGGGGATGCCCGCCTCGGTGAAGCGGGAGGCCATGTACTCGGCGTGTTCGACGCTGACGCAGAAGCCCAGCGCCCGCATCCGGCCGACGTCACCGATCTTTCGGTGCAGGGTCCGCAGCACCAGCCGGACGCGGGCGTCGTTGCCGGTGAAGACGTTGCTGAGGCGGGCCAGGTCGTACCCCTGTCCGCGCTTCCACGGTACGGCCGACAGATCCACGCCGTCGTGCACGCCGAAGTACTGGAACGGCGCCAGCAACTGCCGTTCGATCGCCTCCCACAGCCGTAGCTCGACCGCGACCCTGCCGCCGAACCAGTGTTTGACGTCCTGGCCGTCGGCCCGTTCCGGCGTGGCGGTCAGGCCGAGCAGGACGCGTGGTTCGAGGTGGTCGAGCAGGCGGGTGTAGGTGGCCGCCTCGGCGTGGTGGAACTCGTCCACCACCACCATGTCGAACGCGGCCGGGTCGAGCAGGTCCGGATCGAGGCGATGAAGCGACTGGATGGAGGCGAACACGTGCCGCCACTGCTCGGGTTTCTTCCCGCCGACGTAGAGCTCGCCGAAGGCGCCGTCGCGCAGCACATGCCGGAAGGTGGCCAGGCTCTGGGTGAGGATCTCCTCCCGATGCGCGACGAACAGCAGCGCGTCGACCTGGCCCGCCTCGCGCAGCCCGCGGTAGTCCAGCGCGGACACCACCGTCTTGCCGGTTCCGGTGGCCATCACCACGAGGTTGCGCCATCGGTCGTGGACCTGCCGCTCGGCGGCCAGCCCGGCCAGAACCTCGCCCTGGTAACCGTAGGGCCGCACGTCCAGCGACGCGATCGCCAGGGGGAGCTCGCGGGGCCCGGCGCTCTCCAACTCCAGTGCCTGGTCCAGGCGGCGGCGGTCCGCCTCCGCGCCGGGGTCGTAGTCCTCGAAGGCCGGGTCGCCCCAGTACTCCTCGAAGGTGGCCGAGAAGGTGTCCAGCAGGTGTGGCTGCTCCAGGGCGGACAGACGGACGTTCCACTCCAGCCCGTCGATCAATGCGGATTTGGACAGGTTGGAGGAACCGACGTAGGCGGTGGAGAAGCCGCTGTCCCTGCGGAACAACCACGCCTTGGCGTGCAGCCGGGTCGTCCTGGTCTCGTAGGAGATCTTGATGGTGGCGCCCAGTTCGGCCAGCCGGTCCAGGGCGCGGCGTTCGGTGGCACCCCGGTAGGTGGTGGTGATGACCCTGAGCCGCCCACCCCGCCGGACGAACTCGGCCAGATCCTCCTCGAGAATCCGCACGCCGTGCCAGCGCACGAACGCGCACAGCAGGTCGACCCGGTCCGCGGAGGCCAACTCCCGTCTCAGCTCATGGCCGACGCTGGGCTGGCCGTGTCCGTTGACCAGGAGCGCGCTGGACGCCAGCGGAGTCTCCGGACGCCGCGGGAAGACCGGTTCGCCCGTGGGAGTACGGCTGCGCGTCACGGCCAGCAGCAGTTCCCGGGACGTCGCCACCAGGTCATCGGATGTGTCGAGGAGGACCTCGCCGAGGACCGCCGTGAGCCGGTTGACCAGCTCGACCTGCCCGGCCAGCCGTTCGGCGTCGTCGCCCCGCAGCGAGCGCAGCGCCCTGCGGGTGAGTGCGGCCAGGTGGGCGGTCAGCACGTCAGCGGCCTCGACCTGGTCCAGCGGGCGCAGTTGGGCCAAATCTCCGTGACTGGCCAGGTCACGCGCCAGCCCTTCGGTGACGAGCCGTTCGTACAGCCCCGGCGCGAGATCACCCATGGCCGGCACCGTACCGGATGACTGTCCGGCCGCGCCGCCATTGCGGATGAATAGCGTCTTTGGTGGTGGTACGCCCTGCGGATCGGCCTGGAGACCGCCGTCGTTCCTGGCCACACGTACACCGGGGCCAATCGTGCGGCCATCGTGCGGCCACCGTGCGGCCAATCGTGCGGCCAATCGTGCGGACACCGTGCGGCCACCTTCGCCGCAGCACCGACGCTCACGGTCACTGTTCGCGCATGCCCCACGGGGCGCCGTACGCGGTCAGCAGGTCGAGGAAGGGCCGGGGCGGAAGGGCTTCCGGGCCAAGGACGCCGACGCCGGACCAGACGCCCGCGGCTATCAGCTCAAGGGCCACCACCGGGTTGACGGCGGTCTGCCACACCACGGCCTGGGAGCCGTACTCCCGCATGGACCACTCGTTGTCGACCACGTGGTAGAGGTAGACCTCGCGCGGGCCGCCGTTCCTGGTGCCCTTGACCCAGGTGCCCGCGCACGTCTTGCCGCGCATGCGCTCCCCGAGGGTCGCCGGGTCGGGCAGGCACGCCGCGACCACGTCGCGCGGGGAGACCATGACGGGAGTGCCGTCCGCACCGAGGACCTGGACCGGCTCGGTGCGGTCGAGGCCGAGCAGACGCAGGGTTCGCAGCGTCTGGATGAACTCCCCGCCCAGCCCGTACTTGAAGGTCACCCGCTCGGCGTCGACCCAGCGGGGGACGAGCAGCACCTCCTCGTGCTCGACGTTGACGCACTCGACCGGGCCGATGCCGTCGGGAAAGTCGAACACCTCCGGCTCGCTGAAGGGCGGGGTGGTGAACCAGCCCCGGCCGGCCTCGTAGACGACCGGCGGGTTGAGGCACTCTTCGATGGTGGTCCAGATGTTGAACGAGGGCGCGAAGTCGTACCCATCAACGGTGAGGTCGGCGCCGTCGCGGACACCGATCTCCTCGATGTGATCGAAGAGCTCGTCGGCCGCGTAACGGGCGAAGACATCCGACAACCCCGGCTCCACACCGATGCCGACCAGCGCGAGCTTGCCCGCCTTCTCCCACTCGGCGGCCAGTTCGAACTGAGCGTCGCCGAGCTTGACCCCGCACACCTCATGGGGACGCTCCGGGTGCGGCCGGGACAGCGACATCGCCATGTCCAGGTAATGCGCGCCGACGCTCAACGCCGCCCGGAACAGCGGCATCACGAAGCGCGGGTCGGTGGCGTTGAGCAGGACGTCGCAGCGGTGCTCCTCCAGCAGTGCCGCCACGGCCGCCTCGTCGCTCGCGTCGACCCGCCCGGCGCCGAAGCGGGTGCCCGCCTCCCCGAGCGCGGCGACCGCCGCCTCGGCGCGGGACAGGTCGTAGTCGGCGACGACCATGTGGTCGAAGAACGATCGGCGGGCCGCGATCCGGGTGATCGCCGTGCCCACACCACCGGCACCGACAAGCAGAACACGCATGACAGAACATCCCCTTTCCGAGGCACATGCCTTGGTGCGCCCGATCCAACGTCACCACCCCTTCATACGTCAATGGTGTTGGCATAAGGTAGGCTCCCCGGCGACAGAACAGGCGACAGGAGGAGGGGAGCACCGTGCCCAAGCCGGTGGTCTCGGAATCGGCGCGACAACGCCGCCGCCCGACGAAGAGCGGGATGGTTCTCTCGGAGGAGCTGATCGTGCGGACCGCGCTGCGTATGCTGCGCGAGCATGGCTCCGCGGGTCTGACCGTGCGACGGCTCGGCATCGCCCTGGGAGCCGACCCCAGCACGCTCTACCGCTACTTCACCGGCATGGACGACCTGACCCTGGCCATCGGCGACATGCTCATCGGCCGGGCGATGGCCGACTGGCACCGCACCGGCGACTGGCGCGCCGATCTTCGCGAGCTGGGCCTGCGCATCCACGCCGCCTACCTCGAACACCCACAGGCCGCGGTGCTGACCGCCAACCGCATATCCGGCAAGTCTCACGAAGTCGCGGCCGACGAGGCGATCCTCGGGCTGCTGCGGGGCGCGGGGTTCCCGGACCCAGACGTGGTCCGCGTCTACCACGCCTTCATCGACATGACTCTGGCCTTCGCCGCGCTGGACGCGGCGTCCCTGGCGCTGCCCGAGGAAGCACGCACGGCGGACGAGGAGATCTGGCAGGCGACCTACGCGCGCCTGCCGACGGCCACTCATCCCAACATCGCGGCGGTCGCCCCCCTGCTGGTCGCCGGCATGAACGACAGCGCCTATCCCGCCGCCCTGGAGATGCTGCTCGGCAACGCCGAGTCACACCTCACCGCCGGTCCGGGCGCGGCCTGACCGCCCGGCCCCGGACCACGGCCTCGCGTCGGCGGCGGAGGTCAGCCGCAGCCTTCGAACTGGGGGACGGTGAAAGTGAGCGCCAGGCCGGACTTCCCGAACCACTTCCGCAGCAGCTTCTTGGCGGTTCCGTCCAGATACATCTCGGTGATGGCCTTGTTGACCGCCTCGCAGCCGTCCAGGTCCCCGGCCTTGATGCCCACGCCGTACCGCTCGTCGGTGAACGGCGCGTTGACGATCTTCAGGTCCGAGGTGGCGAAGCCGGCCAGGATGAGGTCGTCGGTGGATACCGCGTCCACCTTCCCCGCCTTCAGATCGGACATGCACTCGCTGTAGGAGGCGGCCTCGACCAGCTCCACGGCGACCTTGCGTTCCTCCTTCACCCGACGCCAGGAGTTCGAACCGGTCACCTGGCACAGCTTGCGCCCCTTCAGGTCCCGCACGCCGGTGACCGCGCTCTCCCGGGCCCGTACGAGAGTGTCCTGGTGTGCGACGTAGTACGGCCCGCCGAAGGTCACCTTCGTCTTGCGTTCCGGAGTGATCGAATAGGTGGCGACGACCAGATCGATCGAGCCGTCCATGAGCACCTTCTCCCGCTCGGACGAGGGCACCGCGACGAACCTGGCGTCCTTCCCCAGCTTGCGGGCGATGTAGGCGGCCACATCGACGTCGAAACCGGCGAACTCCCCCTCCGCCTTCTTCATCCCCAACCCGGGCTGGTCCGGCTTCACCCCGATGACCAGGGCGTCCTTGTCGAGGATCGACGAGCCGGCGCCGCAGGCCGACGCCGACAGCAGCGCTACGGCCCCGAGCAGCACCAAGGCGGCGATACGCCGCGAACGGCCCCTGCTGGTCAGCGCGACCATGAACATCTTCCCTTCACCGGTACTCGGCGAGCCGGGGCCGGACTCCGACCAGGATCAGCAGGGCGGCGGCGAGCGCCGTCCCCGGCAGCAGAAAGTTCCAGCCACCGAGGGCGCGGTCGCCCTCCGCCACGGCGTCGTCGAACGCCAGGCGGTGCAGCTTCGTCAACTCGACCAGGGCGCCGTCATAGGCCCCGAACGAGGCACCCGTGGCCTGTCGTACGGCGTCCCCGCTCTTGCCCGCCGTGGCGAACTGCCGCATCTGCCGGTCATCGTGCTGGAACTTCTGGTAAAGCGTGAGCACCCTGGCCAGTGCCTCACGCTGGCCGGGCAGGGTGATACGACCGGCCTCCGATCCGTAGAAGCCGAGGAAGTCCGCCTTCCCGGGGAAGGCGGCGACGCTGACGTCCACCGCGGCGTAGTACTTGTCCAGGTTCCCGCCAGGGACGTAGAGCACCGACTGTGACTTGTCGAGGTATACCTGCTCGTAGGTGTCCGCCCGCTGCGGGTCGAGCAGATATCTGCTCTCGTCACCGTGCAGACTGTTTCCGATCGCGCGGGCCCGAGACAGCACGAGAACCGAGTCGAAGCCGTCCTCCTTGGCCGTCCGCAGATCGTCCGACACCCGTTGCAGGACGAGCACTCCCGCGATGGTCAGCACGCCGACGACGACGGTGGCGGCCAGCAGCGCCGGGTTGATCGCACGGCGGAACCTGCGGGACAGGAAGACCTGCAAGGCGACCAGGACGGCCAGCGCGAGCGCCCCACCGAGCGCCACCCAGAACCGGCCCGCCAGCACGGCGGACGACTCGGCCGCGTAGGCGTGCCTGACGACGGTCCCGCTCTCGAGCGTGAGGTTGTACGCCTTGGGCAGCAGGTCCAACCGCATCAGGTCGGTGGCCTGGCGGTAGACGTCGAGAGCCTGCTGCGAGGGAGGTCCGGCGGCATGCCGGGACTGCTCGTCCAGGAGCAGGGCGCGCGACGCGAGCCGCTCGTAGCGGCCGAGCCCGTCGAGTACGGCACGCACGGTCATCTGCTCCGTCGGGTCGCCGCGAGCCAGGTCGGCGGCCTGCAGCACGGCGCTGTCGGCCTGCGCGCGGCGCTGGTCGTAGCGGTCCAGCGCGGCCTGGCGGCCGGGCCCGCCCTCCACGCCGGCCAGCAGCACGGTGGCCACCTGAGCGTCCATGTCGCTCAGCGCGAAGTACAGGTCGGCGGTGGCCACCACCTGCGGGCCCGCTGTGTGCCCGATCGCCTGCAGCCCGTCCCCGGCGTGCCCCAGGGCCACGCCCATCAGCGCGAACAGCAGGCCGACGGCGAGGACGGCGGCGCCGGCCCCGGCGCGGATCCGCCCGGGAACCGTTCGCAGCCGCAGGGCGCGCGGCGGCGAAGAGGCGGGCATGGCCGCGGGCATGGCCGCGGCCACAGGCGCGGGGCCTGTGGTGGTGGTGGGGGTGGGGGTGACAACGGCCATCTCAGCCCTTCCGCACCGTGATGCTGGTCCATGCGCCGACGTGGACGCGATCCCCGTCACCGAGCGGGATCAGCGCGTTGTGCTCCACCGTCGTGCCGTTGAGCAGGGTTCCGTTGGCGGATCCCGGGTCGACGAGCTGCCACGTCCCGTCGGCCTGGGCGAGCAGCACCGCGTGCAGGTGGGAGACGCCGGGATCCTCGGGCGGCCCGGCCAGGTCGATCTCGGGGGCCAGCCCCCGCGACTGGCTGCGCCGCCCGATCCTGACCTCGGTGCCGACCAGAGGTACCCGCCGCTCCGGGCAGTACGGCGGGAACGTGACGCGGGCCGCGTCGGGGCCGCCCTGCCCGATCATCGCCTCGTAGTGGTCACGGTCCGCCTCGATCACCGCGACCCAGCCGGGGACCGGCGTGGACGGCGTGGACGACGGAGACGGCGTGGACGGCGTGGACGACGGAGACTGCGTGGACGACGGGGACTGCGGCGTCCCCCGGTTCCCGCCGCCGAACACGAAGTCGTAGCCGCAGCTCTCGCAGAATCGGCCGCCACGTGGTGCCCCGCAGTCGGGACAGTCGTCCATCTGGTGGGCGTCGGGCGGGACGGCCGGAGCCGAAGCAGCCGGTGCGGCCGGGGCTGCCGGGGTGCCCGCCAGCAACGCGCCGCAGACGTCGCAGTACTCCTCGTCCGCGGAGTCGTGCCCTACCGGACAGATCGCCATGCTCAGGCCTCCGGGTCCTTGCGCATCCGGACGGTGCGGACCGACCGGGTGTCCAGCGCGATCTCGTCTGCCTTGTCGACGTCCCGCCGGAGGCGGGCGGTTCCCGTGGCCGGGTCGATCTCGATCACCTTGTCGAGCAGCGTGGCGGTCTCCTCGTTGCCGGCCTTCTCGGCGATGCCGCGCGCCTTGCCGAGCCGGGCGGTCGCGGTGTCCAGGTCACCGTCGTTGCGGGCCTGCAGGCCCTCCTGGATGAGCGAGGCGAGTTCCTGCTGGCCGGTGTAATGGGCCACCCGGGGGTTGATGCGGGTCGACTGGACGGGGTCGTCACTCCACTGCGCCAGGATGTTCCCCTTGGCCAGCACCTCCCCGGACCCGGGCAGGACCAACCGCACCAGGCCGGCGCGCATCTCCTGGCCGACGTTCCCGGCCGGCACCCGCACGCTGATGTGGTACTCGCGGGACTCACCGCCCCAGGCTCCGGTGGGGTAGTCGCCGGTCAGCGCGTCCACCTCGGTGCGTCGGCCGGTCAGGTCCTCCAGCGCCGGCGAGACCTGCTTGACGAAGTTCAGCTTCGCCGCCCGCGGCGTCCACAGGCGCAGCGCCACGTCCGCGACCGTCTTGCCCATAGCCGCCTGGGTCATCGCCCGGAAGTCGGCCTCCAGGTCCTCGGGCCGGCGGATGTCCATCACGCTGCCGAGCAGGGTGGAGGCGATCTGGCGAAGCTCGGCGACCGCCCAGTCGACGCCCACGCCGCGGCAGTCGCAGACGAACTTCCCCGTGCAGTACGCCAGATTCGCGGCGAACTCCGGAGCGCGCTCATGCTCGTTCTTGCCGTCGGTCAGCAGGATGGCATGCTTGATCGCGCCGGGGTACGCCTGATGGAAATCGCCGAACAGGTCGGCGGCGCGACGCAGCCACCGGCCCATGGCCGTCCCCCCTTCGGCCACCAGCCGGGAGACGGCCTCCCTCGCGGCGTTTCTGCTCTCCGGCGTCGCCGGCACCAGCACCACCGCCCGGTCGGGGAAGACGAGGTGGGCCTCGTGGTTGCCCGCGATGACCGCGAAGTACACGCCGTCGCGGAGGGTGTCGATGGCGGCCCGCGCGGCCTTCCTCGCCTCAGCGATCTTGTCGTACGACATCGAGCCGGAGGTGTCGACGATGATGATCTCGGCGGCCTCGGCCATGGGGGCACGCTCGATCGGGCCGCTCGCCTCGACCGTGACGATCGCGTGCACCTCCTCGCTTCCCGCGGGAAGGTATTTGTTCTGATCTACGCGCATGGTGAAGTCGGTCACTGCTGCTCCTTCGGGAAGACCACGGTGGCCTCGGCCTGATCCCCGGGTCCGAAAGGGATCACCACGACGGTGATGTTGTCGTGTCCTCCGGCCTCCAGCGCGAGCCGCACGAGCCGCTGTGCCGCCGCGCGAGGGGTGGCGTTCAGGGCGACGGCCGCGAGCGCCGACGGCTCGGGGTAGTAATTCCACAGGCCGTCGCTGCACAGCAGGACCACGCCCGGCCCGTCCGGGGTGAACGTGCGGACGTGCGGCACGACCTCGCCCGCGTCCGCGCCCAGCCAGGCGGTCAGCATGTGCGTCCCCGGGGTGGCGTCGTCACCGGTCAGCACCTCGGATCCGGATCCGGATCCGAGCCAGTAGGCCCGGCTGTCGCCCACCCAGCCGACCGTGACCTGGCACCCGCCGGCCACCGCCGACACGTAGGTGCAGGCGGGCGCGTCCTCGCCCTGCTCGGCCAGGGCGAGGACGGCTTCGGCGGCGAGCCGTACCGCCTCCCGGGTCGCGGTCTCGGGGTCGGTCCCCTCCCGCAACTGTTTGGCGAGGGCGGCCACGGCGGTGTCGGCGGCGGTCCGGGACGCCTCCTCCGGGCGCGGCGAGGTGGACACCCCGTCACAGACCACTCCTACGGCGATCGTGCCCGCCGCCGTCAGCGCCATGGCGTCCTCGTTGCGGCTGTGCCGCAGGCCACGGTCACTCACCCCGGCCGCGACCTCCAATTCGATCTCGACGTGGTCGCTCTCAGAGGGCTGGAGCATGCCGCAGTTCTCGCAGTAACCGTCGGCCCCGACCGCCGGGGCGCCGCACGCGGTGCAGCAGGCGGCTCCCAGCGCGTGGCCGCACTGCTCGCAGAATGCCTCGCCGACCAGGACGAGCGTCCCGCAGGCGGGACAGGCGCCGCTCACCACAGCGTCCTCGGGCGTACGGTGTTGGCCAGGTCGACGAAGTCGTGCCGCTCCTCCGTGGATCGCGCCGATCTGGCCAACGCCCGGTAGACGCGCTCCAGCTCGGCGCGCACACCCCGCTCGTGCAGCGGAGTGCCCAGCAGCGTCGCCTGCCCGGACGAGGTCGCCTTACCGGTGGCGATCCGGCCGAGGGCGCTCCGCAGCACCTCCGAGAGCAGCCCGTCGCGGTCCCGGGCGTCGAGCTTCAGGCTCCGCAGCCGTTCGCCCGCGGCGACGAGCTCGCCTTCGGCGGGGTCATGTCCTCGTACGGTCGCCGCCACCGCGGCCGCCTGCGCGGCGGTGCGGTGGATGGAGGTCGCGGGCACCTCGTCCAGGGCGGCGGTCGCCCCGGCGCGGTCGCCCTCCACCAGCCGGAGCCTGGCCAGGCCGAAGCCGGCGCTCACGTATGACCGGTCTGTCTGCCAGATGGCCGCGTGGTGGCGAGCCGCCTCCTGGCCCGCTCCGCCGGCTTCGAGGGCGAACGCGAGAGCGAGCCTGGGCGCGGCTTCGCCGGGAAACCAGGAGTAGAGCCCGTCGAAGATGCGCGCCGCTTCGTCCGGGTTCCCCGAGGCCAGCTGCCCGACCCCCCGGTACCACCAGATCCGCCAGTCTCCCGGCAACTGCCCGGCGGCGGACGCGAACAGCGTGTCCGGAACTGGACGGCCGAGTTCAGAGAGCACTCTGATCAGCGCGAGCGTGGTCTCCGGGGTGGACGGGGCCGATTCGAGCACCGTGACCAGCTCGGCGGGGTTTCCCGAAGTGAGGCCCGCGAGCAGGCCGGCGGCGGGGTCGAGCGGGTCCACCAGGGGGACGGGCAGCGCGGACACGGCGGCGAGGCGGTCGAGCGGGCCGAAGACCCGCCCCGTCGCAGCCGCGGCGAGCTCGGTTCCGACGGCCCGGCGCTCCGGGCCGAACAGTCCGGACTGCGCGGGGTGGGGGACGCCTTCCTCGGCGGCGCGCACCTCCCTGAGCACACCGACGAGTTGGTCGGACATCTCCGCCGTGCCCTGGAACCGCCGGGCGGGCTCGGAGTCGGTTGCCCGTTCCAGGAACCGGCGGTAGGACTCGTACCCCTGGTCGATCACCGGCAGCGGAGCGGCGGCCCCGCCGCTGACGGGGCTGAACGGGAAGCTCAGCACGGCGAGCGTGCGCCCCACCGTGTAGAGGTCGGAACAGACTGACGGCCCGGCGGAGGCGATCTCCGGCGCCTGGTATCCGACCGTCCCGTAGATCGCGCTGTCGGCGTCGTCGATCCGCCGCACGGCGCCGAGGTCGATGAGCTTGAGCTGCTCCTCCACCTGGATGACGTTGCCCGGCTTCAGATCGCAGTACAGCAGGCCCTGGTCGTGCAGGTAGCCGAAGGCCTTGAGGATCTCCAGCCCGTAGGCGATGGCCTGGGCGATCGGAAGCGCCTGGCGGTTGTCGCTCTCCCATAGCCGCGTGCGCAGCATCTCCTGGAGCGGCACGCCGCCGATGTACTCCATCACGATGTAGCCCACCATCGTCCCGGTGCCGGGGTCGGGGTGGGTGACGAAGTTGAAGATCTTGACGATGTTCGGGTGGTCCATCGCGGTGAGGAAACGCCGCTCGGCCTCCGCCGCGGCCAGCGCCTCCACGTCCCCGGTGTCGAGCAGCCCCTTCAGGACCACCCACCGGCCTTCCAGGTGCCGGTCGGCCGCCAGGTAGATCCAGCCGAGACCACCGTGCGCCAGACAACCCTTGACCTCGTACTGCCCGCCGACGAGGTCGCCGTCGGCGAGCTTGGGCGTGAACGAGAACCGCCAGCCGCAGTGCGGGCAGAACCCCTCCGGCCGCCCCGGCTGGTCACCTCTGCGGCGGCCCACCGGCTTGCCGCAGTCGGGATTGCCGCAGAAGCGCCGGTCCTCCGGCACCTGGGCGTCGGCCAGCACCACCCCGGCCGGGTCCCGGTACGGCACGGCCGGCACCTCGACCAGGCCCATCCCGAGGTGGCCCCGGCTTGATCGGCGGCTCGACCGGCTGCTCGACCGGCCCGTACCGGTGCGGGCCGTACCCGACATGTCCAGCGGGATGGACGGTCTGGTCGGCGGCGCCGGCTCCGACTGTGACGCCGGCTGTGGCTGTGGGGCCGGCTGTGGGGCCAGGCCGCAGGCGTCGCAGTAACCGTCCTCCACCGTGCCGCCGCATCCCGGCTGGGCGCATCTGATCATCCGGCCACTCCGATCCGGCTGATCGCCCGCTGGTAGGCGGCGATCGCGACCGTGGCCTGCCGCAGATCGCACGGTGCCGTCCAGAGCAGGGCGCGGGCCTCGCCGTACATCTCACCGAGCGCGGCATCCTCGGCATGCCCGAGCCGGACCACCTTGGCGTGGTACGCCTCCAGCCGGCCACGCAGCTCGTCACGACGGCCGATGAGGCCCGCCATCGATTCGGTCGCGGTCCGCGCTCGCGCCAGCGCCTCGTCCACGGCCCGTTCCAGCCCGGTCAGCCGCTCGACCAGCTCCAGCCAGCGGTCGCCGACCGTGTCCAGAGCGCCCAGCCGGTCCCGCAACGCGGCGGCCTGGTCCGGCAGCGCCGGCAGCGCGGGTGAGGCGATCTTGACGAGCACCGTGTCCCGGATCGATCGGGCCTCATTCTCGGCGTCGGCGACCTGCGCGATGCGGTCGCCGAGACGGTGTGCCCGGTCGCCGTACTCCGCCCGGATCCGCGCGGCCTGCTCCAGCAGCCCGCGACGGGCGACGAGGTCGGCGAGCAGTACGTCGAGTTCGCCACCGATCGTGCCATCGGGGGCGGCAGAGCCGAGCGGGTCGGCGGTGACCGCCGCGCGAATCCGGTCGATCCCGGCGCCGATGCGCTCCAGATCCGGATCAGCGCCGTCCAGGTCACGCAGCAGGTCCGCAGCTGAGCGGCGGACGGCATCGGCCTCGTCGAGGCGCGGGAGCAGCGCGTTCCAGGCGGCGTCCACGGCCGCGACCGTCTCGGCGACGTCGCGGTAGGCGGCGTCCATCCGCGCCACCACCGTGTCCAGCGTGATCCACTCGCCCGCGGCCCGCAGCAACGACCGCTTCTCCACGGGCACGTTCTCCGGCTTCAGCTCCACCGACGGGCCGGCGAGCAGCCCGGTCAGCGCGGCCAGGTCGGGCTTGCCGTCCCTGAGCTCCCGCGCGTGGTCGAGGACCCCCCGGTAGGCGTCGAACAGCCACCACAGGGTCACCTCTCTGGCCTGTGCCCCGTCCCAGCGGCGCCGGGTCTCCCCGGTCGGCCGCGCGCCCTTGAGCAACTGGTAACCCGGGTGGGAGTCGAGGTCCAGCAGGTCGTCCGAGATCCTGTCACGTTCCTCGGCACGGCGACGCAGTGCGAAGTCGACTCCTTCGATGCTCATCAGCGGGCCACCGGCCCTTGGCATGGCCAACGTTGCTTGCGCCCCCAGCGTGGATGGACAAGATTCTTATTACCCCCATTCTTTATACAATTTTGGGATTCGCGCGCTACATCCGTCAGCTCCGCCGGTCGACGCCCGGAGGGATGGACAAGCTCCCCCGGGCGGCCACGTTCACGCTCTGGTCCGCCTCCGCGACGGCCTGGGCGAACGGGACGGGCCGGGCCGGATCAGGGTGAGCTCAGCGCGCGCTCACCGGTCGTCGCGTCCGGCCAGCGCGACCCGGTAGACCGCGATCGTCTCCCCCGCGGCCCTGGCCCAGCTCAGCCGCTTCCGGACGAACCGCTCCCCGTTCTCCGCGAGCGCGCGGCATGCCACCGGATCGTTCACGAGGTCGATCACGGCATCGGCGATGGAGCCGGGGTCGGCGCTCCGCGCGTACCGCACGGCGGGACGGTCCGGGTCGCCGAGGAAGATCCGGGAGAACCCGTCGCCGAGGATCGTCGGCCTGGCCAGGGCCATGGCCTCGGTCGCCACCAGGCCGAACGGCTCGAAGAGTGAGGGGAAGACGCAGATGTCGGCCATCTCGTAGTACTCCAGCAGCGCCCGGCCGTCGACGAACCCGCCGGAAGTGAGGACACGCCCGTCCAGCCCGGCGTCCGCGACGATCCGCGCGACTCCGACCTCGTCACCCTCGCCGACCATCACCAGCCGCAGCCCGGGGAGCGCGAGGGCGATCTTCTCCATCGCCTCCAGAAGTTGATAGATCCCCTTCTGCCGTTCGAGGCGGCCGACGAAGAGCAGGACCGGGTCGTCGTCCGCGATGCCGAGCCTGGCGCGTAGCGCGGCGGCGCCGGAGCGGAGCCCGGCGCGGTCGAAACCGGGGTCGGCGAGCACCCGTTCGAACGTGCCGCCCAGGCAGACCACGTCGATCGTGTCCCGGTTCCATCCGGCGGCGGCCAGCTGCTCGCGCACCTCCGGTGTGGCGACCACGACCCGCCTGGCGATCCGTCCCAGCCACCGCTCGACGGCGGCGAACACGCCGAGCGGGTCGGCGATGCTGCGCTGCGGCGCGACGCCGTACTCGGTGGTGTGCACATGGAAGACGACCGGCAGCCGTAACACGTAGTGGCACAGCAGGGCGGTCAGGAAGTTCGTCGAGTCGTGCACGGCGACCAGGCCGGGCCGCTCGCCCGGGTCCAGCCGCCGCAGCCGCAGGAAGTACCGCCAGTTGCTCACCACGACGTTCATCGCGAGCAGGACGAACTCGGCCCTGCGCGTACGGTTGAGCCTGCGGCGGCGGCTGACCGCGCCGAGCACGCGGCCAAGCGGCCGGTAGACGGTGACACCGTCGCGCCGCTCGTGCACCGGCTGGTGCCCGTCGTTCAGCGTGAAGACGGCCAGCCGGAGGTCGCCGGCCAGGTGCGGCGTGATCTCCTCGACGTAGCGGCCGAGCCCCGCGGTGATGGTGGGCGGGAACTGGTTGATGACGTAGGCGACCCTCACCGTTCTGCCTCCAGAGTGTGTGCCCCGGCCGCCGCCGGGGTCTCCGGCCGGTACACCCGGGCCGCGGCGGCGGCCACGACGGCGACCAGGATGAGATTGGTCAGTGCGAACGCCACCAGGCCGCCGGTCAGGCCCCACCAGGAGATGAACGCCGCCTGGCAGGCGAGCGCGGCGGGCGACCCGATGGCGAGGCAGGCGATGAACACCCTCGCGCCGCGTACCCCGTCCATCGACAGGGCGAAGAAGTAGAGGTTGAACACCGTGTGGGCGCCGATCCCCACCGCGGACAACGCCATCAGGCCGGGCGAGTACGGATACTCCGCGCGCAGCAGCAGGAAGAACACCACGCTCGCGGCGAAGGAGAAGGCCGCGGTGGCCGCCGCGATCGCGGGTGCGACGCGGCCGATCCGCCGCAGCGCGGCGACCTTGTCGGTCGTCGCCAGCACGGGCAGCAGCACGAGGCCGATCCCCTCGGTGAACACCACACCGAGCAGCCGCTTCGGGAAGCCGTTGTACACCGAGTACACGCCGACGTCGCTCCCGGAGGCCCAGTGGTTGAGAAAGATCACGTCCACCCCGAACAGCACGGCGGTGCCGGCGGCGATGACGCTCATGTAGGCGCCGTGCCGGAGCAGCGAGCGTGCCAGGGACGCCGACCAGGAACGCGGGACGACGTCGAGACCGGCCACGGCCACGACGGCGAAGACGACGTTCGTGACGATGAGCGCGACCAGGTAGATCTCGGCGTCCCGGATGCCGGCGACGAGCAGGCAGTAGGCGGCCGTGACCAGGTAGGCGACGGCGACGGCGAGCTTGAGCCCCGCCACGAACGCGAACCTCTTCAGGCCGCGCAGGAAACTCTCGGTCAGCTGGTTCACCGTCATCGACAGCGCGAGCGCCAGCGCGGAACACAGCGTACGGACGTCCACGCCGAGCAGGACGGTCAGCAGCGGGGAGGCCAGCAGGCCGGCGGCGACCAGACCGCCTCCCAGCGCCAGCGTGGTGAACAGCGCCGTCGTCACCAGGGCCGGCCGGCTCGACGGCTCGGCTCTCGGCAGCTCCTGGTACATGACGTAGTTGAGGTTCAGCAGCATGCCGACGGTGACGATCAGCGCGATCGCCAACACCAGGGTGAACCGGCCGAAGGCCGCGGCGCCGATCCCCCGGGCGATGACGAGCGTGGTCGTCGCGGCCGTGCCGCTGGCGGCGATGCTCACCAGCGTGGGCCAGACGGCCCAGCCTCGGCCGCCGAGCAGCCGCGCCACCCGGTCGTGTACCGAGCCGGACCGCGGACGCGACGTCACCGGGTCACCTCCGCGTACGCCGCGAGAGTGGTCTCGGCCGTCCGCGCCCAGGAGTATCGCGCGCGGACGTGCGCGGCGCCACGCCGGGCGAGCCCGGCCGCGACCTCCGGGTCGTCCAGGCAGCGCGACAGAGCCGCGGCCAGTTCCTCCGGCGAGTCGGTCCGGCAGCGGATCGCCCCGTCCCCGACCACTTCCGGGGAGTAACCCGGCCCGACCACGACCGGACGTCCCAGCGCCATCGCCTCGACCGCGACCAGCCCGAACGGCTCGTACGCGGACGGGAAGGCGCACACGTCGGCGGCCAGGAAGTGCGCGAACAGCTCGGGCGGGTCCAGGAATCGGTAGCCGGCGACCACGTGTCCGCCGACGCCCTCCTCCTCGATCAGCCGGGCCACCTCCGCGTCGTCGCCGGTGCCCGGGGTTCGGCCGCCGATGAGCACGATCCGCAGGTCATCGCGTTCGCGGAGCATCGCCGGCACGGCCCGGATCAGCGTGTGCACGCCCTTGTGCGGCGACAGGCGCCCGGCGAAGACGACGAGCCGCCCGGCGCCGCCGGGCAGGTAGCGGCGACGCACCGCCGAGCGGAGCCGGTCGCGGTCGGCTCCGGGCAGCCCGGCCAGCCGTACCAGCTCGGGATCCTCGAAGCCGTGCGGCACGACACGCAGGCGGCCGGCCGGCCAGCCGCGCGCCGTGAGCTCGTCGCGCATGCCCGCGCTGGGCACCACGATCAGGCCTGCCAGCCGGGCCTGCGCGGTCTCCAGCGCGGCGATGCCGCCGGCCACGGCGGAGCGGCGCGCACGCGGGACGGCGTTGTGCTCGCAGGTGTGCACGTGGAACACCACGGGCATACGGCCGAGCAGCCGGCACAGGATCCCGGCGAGGCAGCCCATCCAGTCGTGCACCGCGACGACCGCGCCGGAGCGGGCACCGCCGCGCAGGATGCGGGCGGCGACCCGCACGTTGAAGGCGAGCAGCCCGGCGATCCTCACCAACGGCCCGGCGATCCTGACCGGCGACCGGGCGATCCTGGCCGGCGGCCGGGCGGCCTCCGGCGTACGCGGCCGCCCGGTGCCAAGAACTTCGGCGGTCCGGCCGGCGGTGCGCAGCCGATGCAGTGTGACGCCGCCGATCCGCTCCGTCCCGGCCGTCCGGTGCCGTCCGACCGCGCCGAACACCTCGACCGGGACGCCGAGGTCGCGCAGGGCGGGCATCATCCGCTCGGCGTACCGCCCCAGGCCGCCGACGACGTCCGGCGGGACTTCGGTGCAGACGACGTAGCAGCGGCCTGGCCGGGCCGTCAGTCCGGGCACCGCTGGAACGCCCGCCGGGCGAAGTCGAGGTCGTCCCCGGTGTTGATGCCGCGGGCCTCGCCGGGGTCGGTGACCGGCACCACGGTGACCGGCCAACCGCGGACCTGCGACAGGTACGGCAGAAACGGCAGGAAGTTGACCTCACCGGTCGCCGCGCCGGGGACGGCGCCGGCCAGGTAGCCCGCCCACGCCTCCGGCAGCCCGTCCGTCCCGAGGCAGAACACGCCGACGTCGCTGAGCCCGCCAGGGCGGCAGCCGTCCCCCTCCCGGGACATCCGCACCCTGACCAGGCCGGGCGAGGCGGTGTCCGGATCCGCCCCGGTCAGCTCGTACTCGACGTACGGGTCGGGCATCGGCACCAGAGGGAGGGTGAGGCCGGGGCGGCCCGCTGCGGCGTCGCCGTGGCGGGCGTGCACCACCTCGCGTACGGTCACCGGGGACAGGTTCACCTGGTCGCCCCACACGACGAGGATCCGGTCGTAGGACTCCCAGTGTGCGACGGCTCCGAAGACGGCGTCGCCCATGCCGGTCGGCCGGTCCTGGACGCTCACTGAGACGGCTCCCCGCTCGATCTCATCGGCGGCCAGGCGCCGGAACGGCCGCTCCCCCGCCGGGGAGACGACGACGTGGACGTGCTCCGCCCAGGGGCTCAGCCGCCGATGCAGCAGGTGCCACACGGTGACACCGTCGGCGATCTCAAGCGCGATCTTCGGGATGCCGAGGCCGAGCCTGGTCCCGCTCCCTGCCGCCGGGATCACCGCGCAGACGCGCTGGTCACTCACTGCCGCTCACTCCCACGTCGAGGAAGGACACGATCTCGTCCAGATGCCGCACCTGGACCGCCCCTGCGGCGGGTTCCACCGCGTTGACCTGCAACGTCACCAGTCCGGCGCCGACGGCGGAGGCGACGCCGTGGGCGGAGTCCTCCACGGCCACGGCGTCGTCCGGGTCGACCGACCAGCTGTCGCAGGCGTGCCGGTAGAACCTCGGGTCCGGCTTGCCTGACGGGACGTCGTCCCCGGTGAGCACGCCGCTGAAGTAGCCGCCCAGTGAACAGTCCGCCAGGATCCGCTCGACCGACCCCCTGCTGCCGCTGGTGACGAGGTAGGCCGCGCGGCCGTCGGTGTTCAGGCGGTCGAGAAGCCGGTGGGCGCCGGGGAACACCGGCACCCTGCCCGCCTTCACGTACTCCCGGTACAGCCGCTGCTTGTGCCGGACCAGCCGTTCGGCCACGTCGGCGTCGGCGCCCAGGCCGGCCACCACCTCGCGGGTGGTCGCCCCCGCGTGCACGTCGTACCGGAAGGAGCCGAGCAGGGAGGGCGCGATCTCCGCGATCGCGGCACGGAACGCCGCCTCGTGGACCGGGGCGGAGTCGACGAGCGTGCCGTCCAGGTCACAGAGCCAGACCCGCCGACCGGCGATGATCCTGGCGATCCGCCCGGTCGGGGCGGCCTCCGGAGGCCGGGCCGGGCTCATCGGACTCCCGCCAGGGCGGCCTCGCCGGCGATCTCGGTCAGCGCGCGGACGGTGCGCGGGCCGCAGTGCACGCCGGGACGCTCGGGATCCTCCAGGTCGGCGTTGATCCACCGTGCCCCCGCCCAGACGCCGCCGTCGACGACGCCGGACGGCAACCGCGGAGCCTTCGGGGCGGCCGTCGCCCGCGCCGCCGCCCGGTGGCAGAGCACGTGGGTGACGGTGTTGCGCTCGTTACACGGGTCGCCGAGGTAGGACAGGGTGCGGCCCACCAGTTCGGGCGCGCTCAGTCCCTGGACGTCGTGGTCGTCCCGGGTGTTGACGACGAACACCTTGGCCGTGGCACGGCTCTCCGCGATCGCGTCCGCGATACCCGGGGTCAGATAGCTGGGGAGCAGTGACGAGTGGGGCGTGCCCGGGCCGTACACGAGGAGGTCGGCGTTCCGGATGGCCTCCCGGGCCTCCGGGTTCGGCGAGACCGTGGCACGGTGTCTCGCCAGGGTCCGCCGTGCCTCTTCGACGGTGTGCGCCTCCAGTTCGGCCCGGCGTGCCGGGGTGACCGGCTCGCGGAGCAGGAACAGGTCGGTGATCGCGGCGGCGTCCTGCGGCGCGACGATGTCGGCCTCGTCGGCCAGGAGACGGCCGTCCTGCTTGAGCGCGACCAGGAAGGCGTTCTCCCCGTTGGTCACGTTCAGCAGGCGGGCCGGTGACTCGAACGTCCGGGCGCATGCGCGGACCGCGGCGTTGAAGTCACCGCCCACCCGCAGGTACGCCCCGGCGAACACGAGGTTGCCGAGCGCGCAGTCGGTCAGGTCGAGTCCGTCGGGGTGGCTGTCGAGCCTGCGCAGGAGCGCGGCCAGGTCCCGCAGGATCGCGGTGCGCGCCCGCGGTGGCAGGGCGGGGAACGCCGGGCGGCCGACCCGTCCCTCGGACGCCGGCGAGCCGATCGCGTCGACCAGTTCGCCGAGCGCCTCCCGCGTGGTCCCGGCCGGGAGACGATGTTCCAGGACCGCGATGAGCGCGGCCTGCCGCGGGTCCCGGTCATCGAGATGGAGCAGGAGGTTCTTGCGGAAGTCCGACGGGCCGAGCATCCCGGGAAGGTAGCGCCGGAGCGCGCCGGTGGACCGCCCGTTGTCGTATCCGTTGATCACCAGGGACACGTCGATCCCCGGCGTGCGCAGCAGGCTGCGCGCGATGCTGGCCCCGCCGCGTCCCCCGCTGAAGAGGGTGACCGCGGTGCGGCCGGACCGCCGCGCGCTCATCGGGCCCGCTCCGTCATCCTGTGCGCCGGTTCCACGGCCGCCTCCGGTAGCGTCCCGGGCGCCTCCGGCCGCGTCCCGGGCGCCTCCGGGACGCGGAGCACGCCGCGGCGCAGCAGCCACTGGCGGTAGCCGAGATAGCCCACGAACAGGGCGCGGTCACGCGCGCCGCGCCAGAACCGCCACCCTCTGGCCCCGCCGCCGCGTTCCCGGTGCTCGATCGGGACCTCCACCCACGTACGGCCGAGCTCCGCGACCCTGGCGGTGATCTCGGTCGAGCAGTTCATCCCGCCGGATTCCAGGTGAAGAGCGCGCAGCAGCGGGCCGCGCACCACCTTGAAGATCGAGTTGAAGTCGCGGTACCGGGTGCGGTGCGTGAGGTTGCTGACCGCGCCGCTGGCCGCCGAGCCCCACCGGTACGCCAGTCCGTCGGCCTTCCTGATCCTCGCACCGGAGAAGGCGTCCGCCTCGTCGGCCAGGATGCGGTCCACGAAGGCGTCCAGGTTGGAGATCGGGAACTGCCCGTCGGAGTCGAGCAGCACGACCCACTCCATCCGGGTGTGCGCGATGGCCGCGGCGACGGCGGCCCCGGCCCCCCGATTCCTGGCGAACTCGACGACGACCAGCTCTGGGCAGCCTTCCCGCAGGCCCGCGAGGATCGCGCCGGTCGCGTCGGTGCTCCCGTCGTCGCAGACGACGATCTCCCATGCTCCGATCGCCGGGTGCCCGGCCAGGTACTCCCCCCATTCGGTCACCGCCGCCGCGATGTTCGCCGCCTCGTTGTAGGCGGGCGCCGCCACCGAGATGTCGATGGTCCGGGGTACGTCGTAGGTGTCCGGCAAGCTTCGCCTCCTCGTGGTGGCTTCGGTCGCGTCGGTGACGGCCCACGGGCGGGGGCCGCCGGCATCGGTCACCGCGCCGGCGTGGACGCCCCGCTTCCCAGCAGGCGGGAGATCCAGCGGTCCAGCGGGAGCAGGTTGATCCCGGCGACGATCGGCACGTGTGCCAGCGTGAACAGGACCGCCGCGCCGAACGGGATCGGCCCACCGGTGAGCACGTTGATGTGTGGCGCGTCGATGACGTCGGGAATGCCGACCGGATTGACGAGCTGCCACATGATGTCGAGAAAGCCGGAGAACACGATGACGATGCCGCTGATCGCGATCTTCAGGCACCGCCCCGGGCTTCCACCGCCGATGCGGTAGGCGGCGGCGACGGTGAGCACGATCCCGGGATAGAACAGCAGGTAAAGATGGGTGTAGAAGCTGTCGCCCTCGGCGCGCGCGACGTCACCGTAGTAGAAGTAACTGACCCGCGGAATCACGTACCCGGTGAAGAAGACGAACGGGACGTACAGCAGCCAGTACAGGCGCGGCGACACCCAGGGAAAGAACGCGATCGCGCAGCACAGGAAGGCGAAAGCGAGCAGCTTGACGCCGAGTTCCCAGGCCGCGCCGATCTCCCGGCCGTGCGGCGTGGCCAGCCACACGAACGCGAAACCGGCCACCCCGGCGACGAGGGCGATCCACCACAGGTGCGCGGCCCATCCGCGTGGGGCGGCGGCGCGCGCCTGGCCGGGGTGCTCCGTGGCCGGATCCCCGTCAGCGAGGCGCGGCGGGGAGTGCGGAATGTCGCCACGGGCCGTCATGAAGCTCGTACCTTCCTTCCGACGTCGCCGCCGTGAACGCTGTGGGACCTGGAGGAATGCATCGGATCGCGGCGCCGCATCCGGACCACGCCGAAATACGCGACGCACGGCGTTACGGCATCCGAATACAACTCAATGTCCGACCAACATTCCGAAACCGGACCTTATCCGTTCTTCTGCATTGATGGGGTGATTTTTGCGCATCTCTCGCCGTGAATCGCGGAGATTTCGGTCCTGCGCTCGCTGACGTTGCGGAACGCGAAAACAGCAAATGAAAGTTTCACGAGAGCGCCCGGCGCTGCTGGTCGCACTGCGCATCGTTCAGGGCTTCGCGGCCGGTGGCGAGTGGGGCGGCTCCGCCCTGTACGGCATGAAGTGGGCCCCGCCCTGTACGGCGTGGGTCGGCGGCGCCCTACGGCGTGGAGTCGGCTCCGCGCTGGGCGGCGGCCTGGCCCCCGCGATCGCGACCGCGCTGTACGCCTCCAGCGACCACGCGTCGTGGCCTGTGGCGGTCTACGGGGCGGTCGCCTCTGTGATGGTCATCGCCCGCGCGGCGTCGCCGCGCGATACTCCGCCGGCGCGGCACCTGCCGTGGTGGAGGTTCCGGCAGCGATCGAGGAGTACGACGAGGCGAGCCGCGACGCCTTCCTCGATCGGTACGGATATCGCCCGGCCCGGGATTACTTCCTGATCCGCGAAGGAAGGCGATACGCAACGCCCGGATCACAACTGCCACCCAAGCATCAGATCAGAGCAGGATAATGCGGTGACAGCAGCGTTGCCGCGCTATCAAGATTGGATCATGTCACACGATCTTCGGCTGCGAACCACCTTCGACAGCGCGGCCGGCTCCTATCAGAACGCACGCCCCGACTACCCGGCCGAGCTGTATTCGGACCTGCTTGCGATCACGGCGATCACGCCACCCGCGCACCTGCTCGAAGTCGGATGCGGTCCGGGGAAAGCCACGCTGCCATTGGCGCGGATGGGCTTCGAAATCACCGCGGTCGAGCTCGGCGATGCTCTGGCGACGGAGGCACGGCGCCGCCTCGCCGAATTCGCCGACGTTTCCGTGATCACGTCGTCATTCGAAGACTGGGAGCCGCCGGCAGGGATCCGCTTCGATCTCGCCTACGCGGCCACGGCGTGGAAGTGGGTGGACCCGGAGGTCAAGTACGCGAAAGCAGCCGAGCTGCTCACCGAGGGCGGCCACTTGGCCGTGTGGAACGCCGACCACGCGATGCCGGCGGGCTTCGACCCGTTCTTCACCGAGATCCAGAAGGTCTACGAGGAAATCGGCGAAAGCCATGACGGCCCGTGGCCACCGCCACCGCCCGAGGCCCTGCCCAACCCCATCGCCACCGAACTCGATGCCTCCGGACATTTCACGGCGGTCGGGACGAGACTCTACGTATGGGCTTTGCGCTACACCGCGGACGAATACATCGCTCTGCTTGACACGTTCTCCGGCCACATCGCCATGGAGCCGGCCAAGCGGGAACACCTCTACCAGGAGATACGCCGCCGCCTCGCCGCACGCCCGGACGGACAACTCACCCGCCACTGGTCGGTCGTCCTCACAGTCGGCCGACGCCTGTGACGGGAGGTAAGGGGACCTGAAGGAGAAGCTCGCACTGAAAATGCAGATTACTCCGCAGATGTGGCCACCATCATTCGGAGCCACCTGAAATCGTGCGGGCCCGAAACTGGACAGTACGACGACTGCGCCCGGACGCGACACGTGTCTGCGGCGCTGCCTTTCGGGCCCAGAGGAACACTGAGCCGTTTTCATCCTGCTTCTCAAGCCTGAAGGACGTGAATGGCTTTGACGAGTTGACCTGCTCGTTTGGGGCAGCGGCGTAGTTTCTGGAGGATGCGCCAGTTCTTCAGCTGTGCATTGGCCCGCTCGCCGGGACCGCGGAGCTTGGCGGGAGCTGAGTTGGCGATCTTCTGCCCGACGGGCTTGCCTCGGCCCTTGTAGGGCACGCGTACTGGTTCGCCGGCGCCGACGTAGCCCTTGTCGGCGAGAGTGACCATGTCGGCGGCGTTCAGGCGGCGGATGATGCCCCAGATCCGGGCGGCGCTCCGGTCGTGCACGGAGCCGGGCAGGGAGCCGGAGGCCCACACGATGGTGCCGTCCGGAGCGGCCAGGGCCTGGATGTTCATCCCGTGGCAGCGGTTCTTTCCCGAGTAGTACGGCCGGTCGGCGGCCACACGATCGATCCGTATCAGGGTGCCGTCGAGCACGAGGTAGGGGTAGCCGGCCTTCTTCGCCGCGCGTAGGGCCTGGTCCAGGTTGGGGGCGCGCGTTGCGAGCAGCGCGACGGTCTCGGTGACGTACCGCCAGGCGGTGGCGACACCGACGCCGAAACCGGCGGCGATCTCGGCGTAGGTCTCGTTCTTACGCAGGTGAACCAGGGCGAGAAGGGCTTGTCGCCCAAGTGTGAGCCTGCGCCAGCGCGTGCCGATGGCTTTGCAGATGGCGGCGGATCACGCCGGCCACGTAGTCCGGGGTTCGGCGTGGACAACGTACGCGTAGGAGATCGGAGCCTTCCCGGTGTGGATCCTCTTCGGGAACCTGCGCATGTTCGAGCCGTGCCGTACTCCGGAGGAGACCGCCAGGCCCATCACGTCGGCCAGTCGGGACAGGTCCGCCTCCGGGTGGATCATCACCGCGATCACATTCAACGGGGTCCGCTGGCGATTGAGATAGACGGCCACGCCTTTGGGATGCTCGAGTTCGCAGTAGTACTTGACGGGCTCCCTTGCCAGCGTGAAGCCGTGGTCAGCCGCCACCGAGACCAGGCGGCTTTCGAGGTCCGAAAGGGAGTGCCTGACGACAACCATTCGCTGATCCTTCCTGCTGATGAAGTTTCGCCACAGTGGAACCGGGACTCGGAGTGTGGGCTCGGGACCGATGGAGGCCCCGCGAACCGCGCGTATCTGGTTCGAGCACGACAGCGATCTCCGCGGCTGCCCACCAAGCCTCCCCGATGTCAGTCGAACTGAGAAAGGCTGGCGAGGCAGCCAGGGCGTCGGCTCACCTTTGCTCAGGTGGCGGCCTTCACCTGTGCGGCGAACCAATCAAGTACGGCAACGACGATGTCGAAGACGCCGACGTTGACGAGTTGAGTGGCCTTGAACGAGGGATACAGCTCCAGCTTCCCTACGGGGATGTCGACGCCTGGCGCCTGGTTGAGCCACTGCCTTAGCTTTTCGCGCAGCGCCGGGTCGTCGAACGGGGGGCGCCTCTTGAGCGTCCCGAAGGGAATCGACGCCGTGTCGGCGTAGAAGCGGATGACGTGGATCGTCTTGCCGGCGACCTTCATGATGGGAGCACACGAGGCACCCGCCGAGGTGCCGTACTCGACCTCTCCACCGTGCGTGCGCCAGTGCTCCAGCACCCGCTGGACCGCACCGGCCGCCTGGGGTCCACTCTGCTCGTTGAGCTGCTCGAAGAAGCGCCGCGCGCGTTCTCCGACGACCTCGGCGTCCGATTCGGCCTCGCCGCGCAACTCGATCTCTGCCAGGTCGGCCGCAGCGGGAAGTCCGAGCAACTCCGCGAGCTCACGAGCGCTGACGCGCTGGCCCGGGTCAGCGCGCCTCGCTTCGTCAAGTTTGATCCCCTCGGCGCGCAGGACCTCGTGCACATCTCTGTCGTCTTCGGCGTCCGTCCAGCGGAAGCTCTCCGACACCTGGCCCGAAAGGGTGAGCACCCGATGGGCGTTGAGCACCGGAACGGTGGCCAGATGCACCCCGACGGGAACGGCGTGCGAGCCGATCAGCTCGGCGAGATCCGCGTACGAAGTCCAGGTCGCGGGTGGCAGCGCGGCCAGCGCGTTGTGCAGCAGTGTCCAGTCACGGGAGGCGGCGCTGCCGCGGTCAATCTCCTCCGGGCCGGGCCAGATCTTGATCGCGCGATCGGCGAGCAGGTCAGCCCGGGCGAGGATCTCCGCCTTGCCCCAGGATTCGGCGGCGGCGATCTCCTGGTTCATCACCAGTCCGCTTTGCGCCAACAGCTTGCGCTTTTCACTGAAGGATCCGTTGCTCAGCTCCGAGTTGTACCCGGTGAGGGTCAGGTTACCTAGAGTGTGCAGCAGTTGCCGGTGCAGCATGCCGGGGTCGTCGCTGGCGGCCGACAGCTCGCGAAACCAGTCGGCGGTCAGGGTCTGCGGCAGCACATGCTCGATGCTGATCCCCTTGTCGGACAGGTCGACCCGTTCCTTGCTGCCGAGCGACTCCTCCAGGCGGCGCAGGACCAGCTTTCGCTGCGTCGCACGCCCTTGCCAGTAGAACGCCCGGCTACGGATCTCCTCGCGCAGCTGGTCGTCGGCAGGCCAGTAGAGCCTCGCCGGTGACAGCGCGGTGCGGACGGCTTCCGGTATCGACGGTTCATCAGCCGACAGTTGCACTGCGAGCCGTTGGAAGATCCGGTTCAGGTTTCCGGTGGTCACCCCGGCAATCAGGCGGCGAACGAGGAAACTCTCCACGCAAAGAAGGGTTTCGGCGACATCGTCGTCGTTGTCGATGACGTGGTCCTCGCGGAACTCCAGCAGGCGCATCACCAGCGGGTAGACGGTGGTGGAATGCCACTCATTGAGGAACCGCAGCCGTCGCGCTGTCGGAGAGTCATCCTTGGGAGCGAGGATCTGCTCCAGGTGGCGGGCACGGCGGTGGAGCTCTTTGACGTACTCCTCGACCTTCGCCTCGTCGCCCGCCAGCTCCAGCAGGATCTGCTGATGCCCCCGGTAGACGGCGTTGTACTGCGCCTCGTCCCCCTCCCTGAGAACCAGGACCAGGTACATCAGCTGTTCCATCGCCTTGGGCGACAACCGCTTCTGCATCGGCAGCCAGTAGTCGTCGTAGACGTCTTGGCCCCGCGTCGGCAGACACATGAACACGTAGTTGCGGATCAGGTCGACCTGGCTGAGCCGCATGCCGGTGTTGTTGATGGACTCGAAGATGCGGAACGCGTTGTCGTCCTTCTCCACCAGGATCTGCACGAGGTTGAGCCGGTCCAGCAGCACCGACTCCACCCGCTCGATGTCGTGCGGATCGGCCGGATCGTCGAACTCCACGAGCATGCTCTTGAAGAACTGATACGCATTGCCGACGAGGCTGTCGGCGGCCCCTCCCTCCTGCGCCCCGTCCACGCACGCGATGAACGCCGCCCGGTCACTCTGGGTCGGCAGCAACCGGTACCGCTTCTCTCCGTGCTGCCACTTGTTGATCAGGTGCAGCTCGTTGATCCGTTCGCGGTGCTTCGGGTCCTCCGCCGCCAGATGATCCCTGATAGCGCACAGCGCGAGCATCAGTGTGGTCAGTCGCTGCTGTCCGTCCACCACGATCCACTGCGACCGGCTTGGCGCAAGATCCGGTCCGGGTGCCAGTACCACCGAGCCCAGAAAGTGGCTCGGCGCTGCCTCCCTCCCCTCGGCCAGCGCGTCAACCTGGACCTTGATGTCATCCCACAGCTGCGCCAGCTGCGGACGCTCCCAGGTGTACTGGCGCTGGTACAGCGGGACGAGCAGTTGCTGGTCGCCCTGGATGAGTCGGCGAAGTGTGGTCTCGTTCGCTTTCACGGCATCTCCTTCTTCGCCATCCTCGTGATCATGCGCTGGGGTGCGTAGCGATCACGCGGAAGCGTAAGCCGCCCTGCCGTCACCCGTCAGCGGGATGGCGAACATACGGACATCAGGGCGTCACAGCGTGTGGGGCGTGGCGAGCATGGCGGCCTCACCCCATGTCTGCGCGAGACCTACGGCCCGCCGGACGACCTGGCGCCCCGCGGATGCCTCCCGGTTCCTCGACCGTCACCATCCGAAAAGGTCATCCAATTCATATTTACCGGGAACCTTTCCGGCCATTACAACGGACCGAATATGCCGGAATCGGCATGCCAGCCGGCAAGAGAGCCGAAGCAGGTCATCACGTAATTTAGGCTCGCCTATCAGGAAAGTTGTTGATTGGGCCAGCGCGTCTGGCAACGTCAGGTGTCGCTCGTACGGAGGGGCCATTTGGGCTGGCGCGATGAGATGACCACGGCACTGAACGAGTGGATCGCGACGGAGGGAGGAAGTGGACGGGCGCCGCGCTGGCGACGCGTCGGCCCCGCACGTTCCACGGCAGAGCCCGGTGTCTTCGTGGTCGACATCCGAGGTTCGGAACTGAGTGCCGATCAACTGGACAAACTTCGCGTCGCAGGCGCAGAGGAAAGCAGCGTCAAGGGCGGCTTTCCCGCGATGGAAGCGACGGTCGAGGGGCAGCTCCTGCGGGTGCGTGTGGCGGAGTTCGCCCACCCTGCCGATCCCCACGTCTGGCGCCTACCGCAGCCGTCGACGTTCCTGATCACCTCGTTGAGAGACGGCATCGACACGCTCACCGATGGCGGTCTCGCCAACCTGCTGGCCCGTGGCGAGATCGGCGGGACCCTGTCGACGGTTCCGGCGCCGGCCGGGCTCCTTCCCGCCCAGGCGCAGGCGTACCGTGCCTGTCTCGGCGCCGGAGTGTGGCTGGTGTGGGGACCTCCGGGAACAGGGAAGACCCGGCTGCTGCAAGCCGCGATCGGCGACCTGATCGCGGCGGGTAAGCGCGTGCTGCTGGTCTCGAGCACGAATATCGCGGTCGACAACGCGCTGCTGGGCGTCATCAGAGAGCGGCGCCATCAGCCCGGCCAGATCGTCCGAGTGGGGCCACCGCACCTCCGAGAGATCGCTGAGAATCCGCAGGTCTGCTTGCCCCTGATGGTGCGGGCCCAGCTGGCCTCGGTGGAGGAGCAGCGGCGTGCGCTGGCCATGAACCTCATGGAGATGCGCCGCGACGACGAGCGGCTACGCCATCTGGAAGCACGGCTGACCCGCTTCGACGCGTCCGCTTACGACAAGGCCAGATCCCGGTTGCATACGCCCGGACTCGACACCCCGTCGCTCGTACGAGCCCTGAAGGAGTGCGAGCAGGCGGCGGAGTCGGGCACGAACGCCCTCGCCCACGCGCGACAGCAGTTCGAGGCGGCCCAGGCTGAGGCGGCAGAAGCGACGCCGTCACAGCACCAGTGGCAGCTGGTGGAAGCGCAGCGCCGGAAAGTGGCGGAGGTTGAGCAGGCCGCTACCCAGGCGGAGGGCGACGCTGTACTGGCTCATGACGCCTGCATGCGCGTCGAGCAGGAGATCGGGCGGCTGCGGCGGCCTTCGGGGAAAGTCCGGTGGTGGGACAGGAGCAAGCTGGCGGAGATCGAGGGCCGGCTCGCCAGGGCGCGGGCCATTCGTGCCGAACGCCGTTCCCATGCCACAGCCGCACGTACCACAGCTGAGCGCTTGCGTCAGGACACAGAGGCGGCACTCGCGGGGGTCGTCGCCCGCATCCCGTTCAGCCAGGATGAGATCCGTCGCCGTCAGGATGCCGAGCGCCGGGCTGTCGACCATCTCAACGGTCTCCAAGTGGCACAGCGGGAGACGTTGGAACGCCTTGAGAACCTGCGCCAGGCCGAGGTCGCCTCCCGGACCGCGGAGGGGCTTGTCGCCGAGTGCGACCGACACGGCTGGCCAGACCAGCACGCCGAGGCCGAGAAACTGCGTCGGCGTGCGGCCCAGGACGGCCCACGCCGCGCCGCCTTGGAAAAACGGCACAGCGAGGTGCAGGAGCAGTACGAAAGGCTGGCCCGTGACGCTCAGGGTGAGATCATCGGCACTGCCCGGCTGGTGGCCACCACGCTGGCCCGCTTCCGCACCAACAAGGCCGTCTTCCGGGGTCCCTACGACGTGGTGCTGGTCGACGAGGTCGGTGCCGCGACGCTGCCGGAAGTGCTTCTCGCCACAGCCAAGGCGTCGACCTGTGCGGTACTGCTGGGTGATTTCATGCAACTCGGCGCGGTCCTCCCCAAGACGATCAAGGAAAGCAACCGCCCGGATATTCGGCGCTGGCTGCTGCCTGACGTCTACGAACACTGCGGCATCACCTCAGCCGAGGCCGCCAGAACGCACCCCGGCTGTCTGGTCATGGAAACGCAACACCGGTTCGGCCCACAGGTGATGGAGCTGGCGAACCGGCTGGCCTACGGCGGCATCCTGAGAGCGGGAAGCGGGATGCGCCCACGTACGACGGAGGACCCGGAAATCGTCCTCATCAACACCGACAACCTGCACGAACTGGCCCAGATCCACCGTATGGGCCGGGGTGGGGGATGGTGGCCGGCCGGCATACTGCTCTCCCGGGCTCTTCTCGACCTCCACCAGGACGACGGCGAGACCACCGGGATCGTCACCCCTTATCGAGCCCAGGCCGAGGCCACACTGGAGGCGCTGCGCGACATCGAGCAGGGTGACCGCCGGCTCGCGGAAGTCGGTACGGCGCACCGCTTCCAGGGCCGTGAATTCCCCGTCGTCGTTTTCGACATGGTGGAAGAGAGGGACGGCCCGGGCATGTGGATGGCCCAGGCATCTCTACACCCGGACGCCGGACGGTCGCAGCGCGAAGGCGGACGGCTCTTCAACGTCGCCGTCACCCGGGTCCAGACCCGGCTCTACATCATCGGAAGCCGCGACCGCATCATGCAGGCTCGCCGGGGAACCGCGCTCGGCCACATCGCCGAGCTATACAAGCAACGGAAGATCCGGACAGTCGAAGCGACCGCCTTGATCTCGCCACCTACTACCGCCATGCCGAACCTGGGTCCCTTCGGCGCGCGGCTGGCCGACGTCCTCGCACGGCATGTGGAGATCACCGCGGTCGACGACGAGCGCTCGTTCTACGCGACCTTCAGCGCCCGTCTCGCCGAGGCGAAGACCTCCATCTGGTTATGGTCCCCCTGGGTCGCCGATCGCGTACGGAGCATCCTCCCTGTTCTGGAAGACGCGGTGGCACGTGGGGTTCACGTCACCGTCTTCGTCCGAGACCCCAGCGACACGCTGCAGCAGAAGCAGAGCTTCGCCGACTGCCTGGCGGAGCTGCGCGCAATCGTCCCTACGGTCGTCCAGGTCAACGTCATGCACCAGAAGATCGTCGTCATCGACGATCGTGTGGTGATGCTGGGCAGTCTCAACGCGCTCTCCCAAAGGCGGACCAGAGAGGTCATGCTCACCCTGCGCGGGGGCCACTTCGCCCGCAAGATCCTTGAACATGAGCACGCAGAAGACTTCAGCAGGCCGCCCCGCTGCGGTCGCTGCCAACAGACCAAAGTGGATCTACGACGGCGAACGGACGGCCGATGGTACTGGCGCTGTTACAACCAGAACTGCCCGGGGGGTTCAGGCAGGGGCGCGTGGACGACCGATGTGACCTTCTACGCCGCCGCGCACGTCAAAGCGCCTCACCCGCGTTGACCTCCTGGATGGACCGCCCTTCCACCTCATCGCATTAGAGATCACCATAGGGTGACGGTCATGGACTGGATCGAGCGCATCTCCAACATCCGGCCATGGAAGCGCAATGGCGAACGCGCTCCACACAAGCCGCTCCTGCTGCTCTACGCGCTCGGCCGTTTCCAACGCCACGGCGGCGAGCCGATCCCGTTCAGCGCAGCGGAACCCGACCTCAAGCGCCTGCTCAAGGAGTTCGGACCGCCACGGGACACCAGCCCCGGTTACCCGTTCCACCACCTGACCAACGACGGCATCTGGCTCGTCGACACCGTGCACGGCCCGGGGAGCCCTGGATCGGAACTTGGCCGCCTGCGTGACGCCCAGGCCTCCGGCCGGCTCCACCCCGACCTCCTGCGCGCACTGTCCGATGACTCCCACCTGGTCGTACGCCTCGCCCGGCACCTGCTCGACGCCAACTTCGAACCCTCCATGCACGCCGACATCTGCCTGCTCACCGGCCTGGACCTCGAAACGCGTGGCGCGGCCGATCCCATGGGCGTCCAGGCGCGTCCGGGGGTCCGGCGTGATCCCGCCTTCCGGGAGCACGTACTCATGGCCTACGAGTACTGCTGCGCCTTCTGCGAGTACGACGGATGGCTGGACGGCGCCCCCGTCGGTCTCGATGCCGCCCACGTCCGCTGGTGGGCCTTCGAAGGAGCCGACGACCTCGCCAACGGCCTGTGCCTGTGCGCGATCCACCACAAACTCTTCGACAAGGGCGTCCTCGGCCTGACCACCGAGCGGACCATCAGTGTCTCCGCGAAGTTCGTCGGCCGAACGTCGACGGCCAAGGAGATGGTCCTCGCCCTGGCCGAACGCCCCACCCGCATCCCGCAACCGGGACTGGCCCCCGTCGACGCCGCGAACATCGAATGGCACCAGCGCCAAGTCTTCCGCTCTCCCGCCCGTAATGGTTGACGCAAACCTCAAGGCTTCGATGACGCATCAGGTCGCGCAGAAACAACTACTTCCTCCCATCGACAGAACGGCCGCAGCCATCATCCGGCCACAGGCAGGTACCGGTTGCCGATCATGAACCAATGTCGCGCCGGAACGCGTGCACGACCTCGATCAGCCCGACGATGGCGGCGTTGAACTCGGCCAATTCCTGGGCCCGGACCTACATCGAGGACGTCCCTGCCGCCTGCCTGCTGTACACCGGGAGAGGGCGCCTCTGTCGACCCGGAAGCGGACGACATACCCGACGCCGGAGTGCGGGACGTTCCAGTCGCGGGCGATCTTGATCGCGCAGCCGCTGGCAGCGGTAGCCCCCGCTGCGGTGGCAAGAACCCGGCTCATACCAGGGCGAGACAGAGGCGGAGCCCCAGTTGCCAGATCGGTTCCTTCTTCCACCCCCGCCACCGTCAGACACAGTCCACACATGGATGGTCACAATCAGTGCCAAGATGAGACGGCTCACGAAGTGTCCGCGCACGTCGTGAGCCTTCCCATGCGCCGCCGTGGAGGATGTCGAACCTCGTGAATCACCCCTGGGCCATCTACCTACAGGCTTGCTTGGCCGTTCGGGTCCATCGTGCCCGCACCGCCCCTACGCGTGGCGCCTCAGCCGTCGAGTGGGTGATCATCACGGCCATCATCGCCGGAGTCGCGCTGGGCCTGGCCACCCTGATCAAAACCGTGGTGGAGCAGAAGCAGGTCGAGATCCAAGACAGCCTGGGCGGCGGCGAGGACACCCGACCTGCGACATGACGACCGCGACGCCGGCCCCTCCGCCTTCGGGCCCTGTCAACGACCGCACGACCCCCTTGCAGGCGCACCAAGTGACGCTGTTGTTCGCGCCGACTCGCCCCTGGCAGAGCTTGAAGACCCTGACCGATCCGAAGAAAGAACCGTCGGTGGCTCAGCCACCCTGCGGTGCCTGTAGCGACGTACACGATGGACGATGCCGTACGTGCTGGTCGCGAACCATCGCCGGACACCTCAGGGCCAGCGCCCACCCCCTGCCGCTGAAGCAACTCGGAGGCACAGCTCCGCCGTGCGCGGACAGATCGCGCGCTGGGCCGGGAGCGGCTCGCTTGTGGCCGTGACAGACGCGAGCCGTCGTGCGTCCTACGGTGGCATGGGTCACGTCGTCTCCGACGGCCGCTGGGGGGTGCACTCCGGGCATTCCGATCAGCGTGATCCGGGCGGACCGTCAAAGGTCCTGGTCATCGAACTACGAGCGGTCGAATTCCTGCTCGTGGACCTGGGGCCCGACACTCGGTGTGCCGAGATCCTCGTGGACAGTTCATCGGCGCGGTGACCTCTGCGCCGCCGGCAGGCGGGTGACGTGACCGCCATGCCGCCGGGCTACAACCTGCGGCCTGCAGCCACCGACCGCCGGCCGACGCCGGTGCGGCTCGCCGAACAGATCGCCACCACACCCGGCATCGTCATCGCGGAGGTCAAAGCCCACACCGGCCACCCGCTCAACGAAGCGGCCGACCGCCTCGACGAGATCGCCCGCCGTAGGGGAGCGGAGAAGTTCAACGTGCGTTTCCCGCGCCCATCTCGTGGTCGATGCCTTCCTCAGTGCCTGGCACGCGGACAACGCCATCGGCCGCACCCTCTGGCTTCTCCCCAACTTGAAGATCCGTATGAACAGCAACCCGCAGAACCAGCCCCCTTACGGCTACGCGCAGCCCGACGTGCCCAAGGGCACCAGGCTCACGGCCGTCGAGCTACGGGACTCGATCTTCTCGGGCGTGTGACCGCCTCTCTGAGCTGACCGGCGGCGCCCAAGCGTCGCCCGACTCCCTTCACTCTGGACTCAACGGACTCAACGGACTCAAGCAGCTCCTAATCGACATAAAACCCATCATGTCAAATTTTGGCTATTCGCCCATTAACAATGGGTTCCACAGCTTATGGTCCACCATGCAGCGATAAAAGAAAGGCGAGGTCGCATGCAGCGAAACTCCCCCCGCAATGACCCGCATAGTCCCCACACAGCCCCATTGGGCCATGTTCACGATTTGTCGGATTTCACGCAGTTCGATGTGATTCTGGCGGACATCACGGCCCGGGTGACTATCGATGATGTGATGTCGATCCGCCACTACCCGGCGCCGCTCCGCAAGGACATCCTGAGCCACGCCGGGATTCGTGACATGCGGACGATCACCAGGTCGGCGGCCACCGGCCTGGTCCGGGTCCTCCAGGGCAACGACAGGAGACGCCGCCGCTCGCTCACCTGCTTGCTGGGCTCGCCCGTAATAGCCGGGTTCGGGAACCACGACGAGATGACCCGTGAAGATTGCCTCTCGCTGCTGCGCCGCGGTGAGGCGGGCGAGGCCGGCGAGGCGGCGCTGCGCCGATCCCCCGGACTTCTCAATTCGCTGCTGGCCACTGGGACACTCCCTGACGCGCTCATCGATCTTGCGCTTGCCGACGTCTACGGACACGACATGCCGTTGTCCACGGTGGCGGTCGCCCTGCTGGTCGGTTCCGCCGAGCGGTTGGGGCCGCAGGCCGCGAATGCCGTCCGCTCGGCATGGCGGGAACTCCGGGACCTACATCCTGATCTCCCGGAAATCCCGGTGACGCTGCCGGAACTCCATGATGCCGCCGTACGGACCATCGCGGGAAGACAGCAGTACGTCCCCGCTGGCGAGCCCGACGCCACCCATGGCGATGAGGCGGGAGATCAGGAATCGGGATCCGAGCAGGAGCCCGATCGGCTTTCCGTCGAGGCTCTCCGCGATCGGCTCGACACCCTGCGCGATACGTTTGTGACGGCGGCGAGCGCCGCCGGACGCATCCAGCGGGCGCTGGCCGATGCCGCGCGCCCTCTCGACGAGGACGTCGACGCGGTCGTACGGGGAGTCCGGGATTTCGACGGCCTTCGGGGCGAACTGGAATCCATGGGCGATTCCCCGATCACTGAGCCGACGGCGGACGGTCTCCAGCGCACACTCGACCAGCTGGCGGCCACCGACGCGCGAGATCGTCTGATTCTCCCATTGGCCCAAGTCACCGGTCCGGCCCCACTGGAGGAGATCCTCCGGGAGGTGCGTGAGGCAGCGGTCATCAAATCCCCCATCCTTGAGCCGCTGGCGGAACTGATCCGGTTGGCCGGTGATCCCGATGCCGTCCTGGAGGTGTACGACCTGCAGGAACGCTTCCGGCAGGAGGCGCCCGCGCATTGGATGCCGGTGGCCACGGCCGCCGTGCAGGGGCGGTTGACCGCTCCGGCCGAGATCCCCGAGAGCGTCGTCACGGTGGCCGCGTCGCATCAGAACCCGGAGCTCCGAGCCGACGAACAGCCTGACCCGGAAACCGCCGCCGACGAAAACGGCGGGAACCAGGGAGACGAGGACGGCGACGGCGGCGACACCGTTCCCGAGAAAGAACCACCGGTACCGTCTCCCTCGTCCGGCGCGCAGGACGCGGCCGGAGCCGTGGACCACGACGAGTTGGCCGATCTGGACGCCTTCATCACCAGCAGGCTGGTGCGACAGTCGGCCCCCACACCCCCTGCGCAGACGGAAGCGAAAGCGGGGAAGGCTGCTCCCCCATCCGAGGGAGTGAATCTCCCCGCGGCGCGGCATGGCACGCCTGACCAACCAGCTCCGGCTCCCGTCGACGCCTCGCCTGCGGACACCGAGCCGATGGAGATCACAGACCGGGTGGCCGCAGCGGAAGCGTCCGCGCTGCGGGCCGGGCGGTTCGGGTTGGCCGCCTGGCTGCATGAGGCCGCCGGTCGACCGGAGGCCGAGGTGAACGCGCGGCGATGCGCCGCGATCGCCGCCGAGATGAGCCAGTTCGCCGGCCCGCTGTCGGCCGCGTTCACCGGATCGGCCGCCGGGCTGACCATGAGAGCACTCGGCAACGACACCGCCGGGCATCTGCTCGCCTGGGCTGCCGCCCTGCGCGCCGGACTCGTCCACCCGACGGCGGAGGTCTACCAGCTGTTCGACGAGCTCGCCCCGGTGTTCTCCCGGTACCCCGGCCTGACGGCCTACGGCGAGGCGTTCAGCAAGGTCGCCGAGGCCGGCGCCTATTTGGTGCCCGGCCTGTCGGGCCGGCTGTACGACGCCTCGCAGGCGGAGGAGCACCGGGCATGCGCGTCGGCCGCAGCCGACAAACTCCTCGAAGAGGGGCCGTCCCAGAAGATCAAATTCGCCCTGGCCTCCGAAGTGTGGAAGTCACTCCTGCAGAACCGCGCGGCCGGCCTGGGGAAGCTGCTGTCCCTGACCGCTCACGACGACGCCGCCCGGGTGCGGGAGGTCAGCCAGGAGCTGGACGATCTGCGTACAGGAGACGCGATCGGCCGGATGATCGACATGACCGCCAAGTCACGCCCGGCCGGCCGGGGGAACACGCGTATCCACTCCGGAGCGCGCGCGAAACTGATCGAAAAGATCAACAACGCCATGCAGCTCGCGGCGGACTGGACAGCGGCCGTCCACGAGATGGAATCGCTCCGCACCGACGACTCCGGCGTCTCCCGGGTGGTCAGGCACCTGACCGATCTGCGTGAGGCCGTCAACCAGTACCGCGATCAGGTCGAGGAGGAGCTGTCGCTCCTGGCGGGATCACCCGATCTCCTGGTCGCCGGGGCTGCGTCCGGCGCGGCCGCACTGATCCATGACACGCAGCGCCTGCTGGACGGTGAGCCGCCGGCGCAGTCGGAGCCGCTCCCCACGCATGTGCTCAACGGTGATCTGTTGCTGTTGTCGACGATCCGGATCGCCCCGGACACCCTCGTCCCGCCGGTGACGCCTTCCGTCGACAGCCTCCTCACGCTCTGCTCGGTCCCGGACCGCGACTGGCGCGCGGCCTTCGAAGCGCGCGCCGCCCTACGCGATCACGAGGGAACCCGGGCGCTGCTCGCGGTCCTCACGCACCGGAACCCGTCTCTCGCCGGCGAGCTCCGGATCCGCCGGGACAAGCTTGTGGAGTCGGCTCGGCATGACCGTGACGACCGGATCGAGGACCTGCACGACCGGATCGCCGAATGGCGCCGGGACGGCGTACTGCCCGAGGTGGCCGCCACCCGCTACTCCACCGCGCTCCAGGCCCTGGGCGACGACACTCGCGACGACTTCGGGGTCATCGCCGACGCGCTGTCCGAACTGGAGCGGGACGCGGCGAACATCCGCGGCAGCGAGATCGCCGCCGCCCGCGACCTCCTGACCCGGCTGAGTGAGGACAACGCAGACGTCGCCGCCGCGCGGAAGCTGATCCGGGGCTACATCGAGGCGGGAGATCTGACCACGGCGCGCGAGTCCATCGCGCAGGTCACCGAAGGAAAGCGGCTTCCCGAGACCTCCGACACGGTGGATCACCTGGAGCGGTTCTTCCCGGGCTTCCCTCAGGCGTTCGAGGACGTATCCGCCCAGCTGAAAGGGCGGCAGCGTGGTGCGGAATGGCTGCAGAAGCTGCACGACGCGCTCAGCACTGGCCGCGAGATCGCCGACCCCGACCTCAACGGGCTTCTCCTCCGGACCGGCCTGTCGGTGACCGGCATCCTGCGCGGGCGGCGCGGCGTGGCGGAGAACGGCCTTCGCCGGTGGCAGATCCTGGCGCGGGGGCCGAAGACTGCGGGCAACCTTAAGTCCGCCGTCGCCGAGGTGCTGCAGATGATCGGTCTGGAGGGAGAGCAGGAGTCACCGCGCGAGGAGCAGAACCGGCTGTGGATCACGCTGACCCAGGTGCGCCGCATCGGTGATTCGCCGTTGCCGGGCTTCGGGTCCCGGATGAGCCCGTCCGGCGACCGGCTCCGGCTGCTGCTGGTGTGGAAGCCGCCGGGGCCGCAGCAGGTCATCGAATGGCTCAAGGATCAGCCGGAGGACCAGACGGCCCTCGTCTTCTACTTCGGCGTACTCTCCGCGGAGCAACGCCGCCAGCTGGCGGCCCTGAGCCGTAGACGCCCCGCGCCGGTGGCCGCGCTCCTCGACGACGCCATGATCGGCTATCTCGCCTGCCTGCCGGACGCGAACTGGGCGACGGCGGTGAGCCTGCTGGCACCGTTCACCGCGGCGAACCCGTACGCGCCGACCGGCGAGGTGCCCGAGGAGATGTTCTACGGGCGGCAGGACCAGCTCCGCGAGGTCACTGGGAGGACCGGATCGTCATTCGTGTTCGGCGGCCGTCAACTGGGCAAGTCCGCCCTGCTGCGCGAGGCCGAGCGCGAGGTCCGCAAACGCGACCCGCATCGGAAGGTCATTTCTGAGATCATCCAGGACATCGGCAAGCTGGCCCCGGTCACCGCGTTGTGGCCGATGCTCGCGGAGAAGCTCGCCAATGCCGGTGTCCTGCCCCTAATCGCGGCGTCCTTCAGCGACCCCAAGGAGATCTGCCGCCGGGTGCGGGAGTGGATCGACGAGGACGACACACGTCAACTGCTGATCTTGCTGGACGAGGCCGATGAGTTCCTGAACAAGGACGCGCGGGACGCCTCGTTCGCCAACGTCATGGCGCTGCGCAACCTCATGAACGAGACGAACCGCCGGGTCAAGGTCGTCTTCGCGGGGCTGCATCAGACCGCCCGCTTCCAGAGCCTCCCCAACCAGCCTCTCACCCATCTGGGCACCCCCATCGCGGTCGGGCCGCTCGAACCTCAGGATGCCTACAACCTGCTCACCAAACCGCTGGCGGCGCTCGGTTTCCGCTTCCCCACCCGGCTGGCGGCACGGGTCATCGCCGAGGCGAACAACGCTCCGGCCCTCATCCAGCTCTTCGCCGAGGCGCTGCTCACCCGGCTGCGCCGGATCTCCACGCCGAACGCGGCGCCGCCGTACGAGATCACGCGAGAGGACGTCGACGCGGTCTGGCGGGACAACAAGCTGGCCCGTGGATTCCGTGACCGGTTCGAGTGGACCTTGAACCTGGACAAGCGCTACAAGGTCATCGCCTATACCGTGGCGTTCCACGCGCTCAACGAAGGAATCGACGTCACCCTCACAGCCAACGAACTGCACAGCGAGTGCCAGGAGTGGTGGCCGCAAGGGTTCACCGACTCCAGCAGCGACGGTTTCCGCGGCCTGCTGGAGGAGTGCGTCAATCTGGGCGTGCTGGCGGCGGACGGAGAGCGTTACCGGCTCCGCACCCCGCACATCCTCAACCTGCTCGGCGGAGCCGAGGAGGTCGAGGCGGTGCTCGACCAGGCGGAGTCGTTCGAACGGCCGGACTCCTTCGACGCACAGTCCTATCGCGAGGCCTACAAAGGGCACGGCGAACGCTCGCCGCTGACCGGCAGCCAGGTGACGCGCCTGCTCACGCCCCGCAATGTCCTGCATCTGATCGCGGGCTCCCCCGCGACGCAGATCAACCGAGTGTCCACCGCCCTTGAGGACGCGGCCGCCAGACACCGGCAGGCGCAGGTCCTGCGGGTCGGAGCGGGCGGTCTCACCTGGGAGGGAGCGGTAAGTCGCGCCGAGCAGAACTCCGACCACAGCATCCTGATCGTGGACCTCACCGACCAACCGCCCAGAAAGGCGATCACCGTCGCGCGTACCGCAGCGAAGGCGATCACGATGCCGACCAACGGCACACTCGCGGTCGCCCTGATCGCACCTCCCGAGCACGCGTCCGAGTGGCTCACCGCCGGTCGCGGCCCCGACCCGGCGTACGGCAGGGCGAGTGAGTTGATCGGCACCGCCGAACTGATCGAGTTGCAGCGGTTCAACCGACCGTCCGTCCGGCAGTGGATGCACGAGGCGGGGCTCGGCTTCCAGGACGAAACGAGCCAGGACGCCCTGCTGCGCGTCACCGGGGGGTGGCCGCTGCTGATCAGCAAGGTGATCAGCGCGCTGACCGGCAGCGCCGACCGCGACCACGCCCTGGACGCCTGCCGCTCGTACCTTGAGCGGGCTCCGGAGGAGTTCGTCCGATCGACCGGCGTACTCTCCGGCAGGGCGCTCGGAGCCGCGTGGCACACACTCGTCGAGGCCGACGCCGCCGAAACTCCTGACACGCTGGCCGAGTTGCTGGCCTGGACCGGGCAGGATGACGAGACACATCCGTTGTCCGAGACCGGACTCCAGGAGGAGGGCTATCTCTCCACCGCGGGCCTGATCGAAGTACTGCGGATTCTCGGCGCGGTGGTGGATCAGGGAGACGGAAGGATCCGCCTGGAACCCGTTCTCCTGCAGACCACCCGGCGGATGGGATTCGCCGGATGACGCCGGACCCGCTGCTGCCGGTCCTGCGTGCGGCGGCCGAAGTGTTCCTGTCCCGGCCGGGCCTTGCGGGACAGGAACACGACGTCGAACGGTTTACCGCCGAACGGCGCCAGGTGATCGTCGATGCGCTGCTTGCCGTACCCGCGTTTCGTGACCGAATCCGGGAGAGCCTGTACCCACCTTCCGACCAGCCGGACTCGTCAGCGGTCGCCGCGCTGGTGCTGCACTCGGACGCCGATGTCGTGCGGGCCGCACTCCGGCTGGTGGGACAGTTGGACAGGGAGAACACGGCCCGGCAGACGCTTCGCAAGCGATACCAGGACAGATTCCACGACCTCAAGGGCAAGCTGGAGACGGCGAGAGGGCGTCACGAGCACGCCGTCGCGGCGCTGCGGAACGCCAACGCCGCGCTCGCCGACGCGGAGAAGCGAGCCGAGGAGCTGGACATCCAGTTGTCGGCTCTGCAACGCCGGCTGCAGGACCCGCGAGCCACCGCGTCCGGTCTTCTGGGGCTCCTGCAACGACCGGCCGATTCCATAGATGAGGGACCGGAAACCCGGGATCCGCGCAACCGTCGATCCGCACCGCCGGAGCAGCCCGTTCCTCTCATCAAGCTCGCCGCCGACGCCGCAGGCATCGAGACTGACGCCCTCGTCTCTGCCCTGCAGGCGATTGTCACACCACCCCGGAGATCCTCCGGCCACCCCGTGATGGGCATCACCCGGGAGCGGCGTCTTCAGGTGCATCCACTCGGCGGTGCGACCGAGATCGGCGGATCCTGCCTGCTGATCGAGGCCGGGGAGACACGTCTGCTGATCGACGCTGGACTCCGCCCCGGCGACCCGGCACTCCCGCCACGCGACATCGCCCGGGCCCTGTCCGGGTCGATCGATGCCGTCGTGGTCACCCACGCGCACACCGACCACTGCGGTTACGTCCCTGCCCTGGTCGCACGCCACTCGGACCTGCGCGTCATCGCCACTCCGGAAACCACGGCCCTGATGCCCCGCATGTGGGCCGACTCCGCCAAACTCATGGGGGAGCGCGAACGCCTTCACCGCCGGTGGGGTGCGGACGGTGAGGCGTTGTACCAGCGCGACGCGGTCGAGGCCGCCGCGCAGTGTTGCGAGGAGGTTCCGTTCGGCATCGCACGCAGAATCGGCGATGTCACAGTGGAACTGTTTCCCTCCGGGCACATCCTCGGTGCGGCAGGCGTCGTGGTCCGGGCCGGAGAACAGCGCGTCGTCGTCACCGGCGACATATCCGGGTTTCGCCAGGAGACAGTAGACGGATACGCCATCCCGGACTCGGCACGCGACGCCGACCTGTTGATCATGGAGTCCACCTGCTGCGCCGAGGAGCACTCCCCACGTGAGGTCCGCGTCAACGACCTGGTCCGGGCCGTCGAGGAGGTTTACACCGCGGGTGGGCGCGTCCTCATTCCCGCGTTCGCTCTCGGCCGGGCCCAGGAACTGGCCCTGATCATGCGCGACCGGCTTCCACATGTCCCCGTGCTCATCGACGGCATGGCCGCGGACGTCGCATCGTCGTTCGAGCGCATCACCATCGGCCGATCCGCGCCCATATGTGTTTTCGGTGGGGGCGTGGCCCGTGCCAGACGCCCCGAGGACTTGGATGTGTTCACCTCCGGCGTCGTGATTACTACGTCGGGGATGCTGACCGGAGGCCCCGCCGTCCAATGGGCCGCTCGGATCCTGCCCGACCCGCGCAGCGCCCTGTTCCTATCCGGCTACCAGGACGAGGAGTCAGGTGGCGCCAGGCTGCTCAGGCTGGCCGAGAAACAGGCGGCCTCCATCTCACTCAATGACCGTGGTGTCGAAAAGCGCATCCCTCTGAAGGCGCAGATAGAGATGATGCGCTTGTCCGCCCACGCCGACAGGCGAGGGCTCCTCGAAATCGCGGATGAGGTCGGAGCTCGCGAAATCATGCTGGTCCACGGTCTCCCGCATCGCCAGCGAGGCTTCGCGAAGATACTGGAAGTCCGCGGCCACAAGTCATCAGAAACCGGCTATTGGCGATAAATACATACATCTCGCCCCCTGCGTCACCGCCGAGGCGTATGGAAGGGACTGAGCCTCTTGGCCGGATGAACGAACGGTCACCGGAGCGCGGCCCAGGGTGCGCCTGCTCGTCTTGTACAAGTCACGCAGCGATAGCGAGCGGGCCGGGCCGGGCTTACGTCTACGGCCGTGAGCCACGAAACTGGCCGCCGCGGAAGAACCCCTATCCGCACGAAGCCGCGGTCGGACAGGCGTTCACGGGCGCGGGACAGCCGGCGGCGGTTGGCCCACCTGAGTCGGTGGCGCGCCCGCGCCTTCCGCGTTCCTAGTGGGGTGACCCGCTGGCGCACCGAGGTGAGCGTCTGGTTGGCCAGGCGGACCAGGTGGAAGTGGTCGACGACGATGGTGGCGTGCGGCAGCGCCTTTCTGATCGCTGTGCGGTAGCAGGCCGCCAGGTCGATGACCACTACTTGGGCGGCGGCCTTCCACTCCGGGCCGCGATCATCGAGCCAGTCGACCACCGCCCGGCCGGTACGGCCGACGGTCTGGCCGAGCAGGGCGCCGCGTCCCGTGCCGAGGAACGCGAAGATCAGGCTGGTCAGTTCGCTGTCGCCTGCCCATGACGTCTCTCCTGGGTCGTGTTCCAGACCTGAACGAGGTCCGCGAAGCGCACCCGGATCCGGCCATCTGCCCGCCGCCCGTTGGCACACTCACGCTCGGTGACGAGTACGGCTATCTGCCGGGAGTCCCGGCCGGGCGGCGAAGCGGCGGGATCCAAGCTCACGTCGGCGACGCCCAGGTCACTGAGATCGCGCCGTAGGTCGCAGCGGCTGGATGCCCGCATGTGCCAGCCGGGACGGCCGCCCTCGTCGGGCTCGTGCTGCGCCCCGACGGCAGCCGATTCAGCGGGCCCACGCTGCGGCTGATCCCGCACGCGCCGCTCCGCTGCGCATCGAGCCGCCATTACGCCGCTGGGAGTTCCACCACGCGGAATCCACCGACGGGGCCCTACGCGAGCAACCCCGTTCCCCTCAGCGAGAACAGGGACCTTGCGTTCGTCTACCACTGGATGACCATCCATCACACGGCCGACCCTCTCGGCTACGACGCGCAATCGGTACGCGACACGCAGGCCAAACAGATCAACGAGAAAAAGTCGGACATCGCATATCACTTCCTTGGTGGACCGGATCCGGGTGGTCGACGACGGCCCGCCGGCGGGGCCGGTGAGCCGGTGCACTACGACGACGTCCGCGGGGATTTCCTCTCCGTGGCGGCGGCCAAGAGCATCGAGGCCTCCTGGGACCACACCCCGGACAGGGGCGGGCGGTACGCCCTGATACACCTGCCGGCCGTCCTGGTTTGACAATGATAAATAACTATATAACAGACATTATGTAACAAAATTCGCGATACGGATAATTCTTTTCGCCCAATAGCGCCATATCTGATATATGGCTTTTGTGGTTTTACGAAGCATTGTCCGAGCCGCGCTCCCCCTCACACTGCTTCTGGCGGGGTGCGCGACCGTGCCCGGCACCGGGCAGCCGACCGCCACTCCACCGTCCGCACACCCCTCCCCGACGCTTCCCGGGCCGTCCGGCTCCGCCGCGGACACCGCTCCCGCCCTGGGCACGCTGTACGGCGACGGATACTCCGGCGACTACGGCTCCGCCAGGATCGACGTGATCGGCCTGGAGCGCACCGCGCCCGACGCGGTCACCGCCAGATATCGGATCAGCGCCGGGCAGGACAACCGGCCGGTGGTCCTGGAGGGCCTGCGCGCCCAGGGCCTGGCCGGTACCACGCCCTATGACGAGAGCCGCGCCTTCTCCGGGTTCTTCCTGCTGGACGACCTCCGTTTCGCCGTCTACCACCCGATGAAGGAACGGGACGTCGACAGCAGCGCGCACTGCCTGTGCAGCTACCCGGAGTACTTCGCCAAGGCGACGTCGGGCAACCCCGTCCTGTTGTGGGCGGTGTACCGCGTGCCGCCGGAGACGACGAGCGTGGCGGTCGGTTTCCAGGGGGCCGGGCTCACCGCGCCGCTGCCCATCGCCGCCGCCGGGACCGGCACCCCGCTGGAGGGCGAACCGGACTCGGCGACGATCGGCGCGTACTTCCCCAACACGGCGCCGCTGACCACCCGCCAGTACGGCCTCGTCTCCTCGGTCTCCGAGGACGCCGAGCAGGTCGAGATCGTACTGAACACCGATGTGCTGTTCGAGTTCGACAAGGCCGCGCTCACCGCCGCGGCCCGGGACGAACTGCGCCGCACGGCCGGGCGGATCGGTACCGAGGCCACGGGGACCGTGCAGATCACCGGCCACACCGACGACGTCGGCTCCGACGCGTACAACCAGAAGTTGTCGCTGCGCCGCGCCGAGAGCGTCCGTGCCGCGCTTGCGGCGCTGCTACCCGGCGCGGGGGTGAGCTTCCACGCCGAGGGCAAGGGGGAGACCCGGCCCGCCGTCAAGGGCCACTCCGCCGAGGACCGGGCCCGCAACCGCCGGGTCGAGGTCGTCTTCCACCGCCGCGCCACCCCCGCGGCCACGCCCTCGCCGGCGGCTCCGACCGCGACGGACCCGGCGGCCACGGGTTCGCCCGCCGCGCCGATCGCCACCGCCGAGGGGCTGCGCAAGCTGACCGGCCTGGAGGCCGACGTAGTGGAGCTGCGCCGGATCAGTTCCCGTGCCCTCATCGCCACCGTCGACTTCCGGAACACGGGCACCGGCGAGGTCAAGCTGGAGGAAGGTGCCTGGGACCCGGACGTGGACCGGATCAGCGGGGTCTACGGCCACAAGACCCAGTTCTTCTGGCTCACGCTGTCCGACTCGGCGCAGACCCGGTACTTCCCCCTCACCACACCGGGCAACGACGACTTCGTACGCAGCTGCGTCTGCTCGGAGAGCGTGTCCGCCAAGCTCGGACCCGGGAAGCGGATCCGGCAGTTCGTGCTGCTGACCGCCCCGCCCGCCGAGGTGACCACGGTGGACGTCCACCTGTACGGGTTCACCCCGTTGAAGGGACTGCCGGTCAGCTGATCCCCCGGGCCCTTCCGGGGCCGCGGCGTCTCCGGGCGCCGCGGCCTCCCTGGTTCCCGGCTTTTCCGTCGTGCCGGGTCATCCGGTGTGTGGCGGCGCCAGTACGTGCCGGTCGGCGCTCGCCCCCAGGCCGGCCAGGAGCTGCACCACCAGCAGCAGGCGATGACAGCCTCCCGCGCAGAGTGTCCTGATCTATCGTGACAAGACAGGACGTGCGGCGGAGGGGGACGGAACCGATGCCGACAGGAACGGGACCACTGTCTCCGGACTACAGCGGGATCGATCCCGACCTGATGCACGGCTTCATCGCGGCCCTGGAACACGGCAGGGATGTGATCGGCGAGCAGTCCGAAAGGATCCGCCAGTTGCTCGTGGCGGCCGAACTACCGACAGCCGGCCTGCAACCGATCAAACAGATCCAGGGCTGGATCGACGATGAGCTACCCATACTGCGCCGCCGCAACGACACCATCCAGGCGAACAACGCGCTCGCCTGGGTCCCCGGCGCGGGCCTCCTTCCCTACAACGAGCGCGACGTCCGGAGTTCCGAGGAGTCCCGGCAGAAGGGCACGGCGCTGGGCAAACGCGCCGCCGAGCTCGGCCCACCCGGCTTCTTAACCGGCTACGACGACAACCAGCGAAGCATCCGAGTGATCGACGAACTGGATGCCAACAAGGACGACCCCGACTTCACCGCCGCCTTCTTCGCGGCCCTGGGCACGAAGGGCACCCTGGAACTCCCCTCGACCCTGCGGCGGCAGTACCAAGGTCTCATGACCGACGATCCGATCAGGCCCGACGAGAGACTGCTCCGCATCCTCAGCGAGGCCTTCGGCACCGCGGTCACGGGAGGTTCGGCCGTTCCCGGGTTCGCGAAGATCCGGGACAAGGTCCAGTCCTCCTCCGACGACTGGGACGAACGCGTGGGCGCGGGCCTGCTCCTGGGCGCCGGGAAGTTCCCCACCGGCTGGCTGACCGGAGCGATCGCGGCACGAGGAGGACTGACCGATCCGCGAAAGGCCGGCACCGGGGTCATTCAGGCCCTGGGCAACAATCCCGCCGCCGCGCGGATCGCCATCGGAAAGGCCATCGGGCCGTACACGAAGGACCAGTCCAAACTGAAGGAGTTCATCAAGCAGTTCAACGAGCGCGCCAATGACGACTACACGCCCGCCGACAAGGTCAATGCCGGCCTGTTCGGGCGACTGCTCGCCGCCGCCTCCGGCGCGTACGACGAGCAGGACGGCAAGCACAGCAAGGAATCGGCCGTGTTCGCCTACACCGTGATGACCATGATGCCGGACCTGAAGATCGGCGATGGGGCCCGCGTGCACCTGGCGGAGATCGCCGGCGCATACGCGACCGAGATCACCGAGGGCGCGAACATCGGCGACGCGAACATGACGAAGCCCAGCGCGCTCACGCCCACCACGTCAGCGCTCGGCCTGACCTCGGCGTTCCGGCTGAGCCCCAAGGACACCTACCGCTTCCTCAAGACCTTCGCCGACTCGGCCGAGCACCTCGCCCCGTTCGACGACGCGATGGGCCGGTTCTCCCAGCGCCTCATCGCCGACGCGGCAGCCGAGGTCAAGCGGACCGGCAAGGTCAAACCCCTGGACGACGTGCTGACGACGCTCGGGAACGTCCGAGGCTTCGAGATGGGCGCCGCCGAGAAAGTCCAGGGCGATCTGGACACCCTCGACGAGCAGAGCAAGAAGGTCCGGCAGTTCGTCGTCAACTCGGCTATCGGCGTGACCGGCCTCGCCATCCCGGGCATGGGGGGCCAGGTGTTCTGGCTGGCACTGAGCACCGGACTCTCGATCGTTGACACGTTCGGTCCGGAGGATGAGAAGCGGACCGACGGTCTGCGCAAGGAGGCCGCGATCGCGACACTCGGCCGCCAGCACACGCTCGCGCTGGCCCTCATGGCGAACGGTTTCACCCCGAAGGTCACGCCTGCCGAGTATCAGGCGTCCTGTCCGCCCGGTGTCGCCATCGCCGATGCGAACGGCGACCTCAAACCCTTCGCCGAACTGATCAAGCAGGGCAACGCCGGGCTGGAAGCGTTCGAGAGATGGGCCACCGCCAACGGCCTGGGCAGCGACGATGAACTGTCAGTCGGCGGTCTGTCCGTTCTCCTGGCCGACTCGTTCGAGAGCCGTACCGGCAGGGGCAAGGAACGCGCTATGGCATACGACACCTGACGACGGTCCCCGCGGCGACGGAGTCGCAGCGTCACACCATTGCGACCGCGGAGGGGCTATCGATCACGCGTGGCTATACCGCCGGCTCACGAGGTCGGGAGACATTCGGTCTCGCCCCGAACCTTGTACTGCCCGTTGGCCGAGGACTCCAGAAACAGCACCGTCCGGTACTCCTTGTTGGCGACCGTGACGGCGGCACCGCCATGATCTTCGATGATCCGATAGGGAGCCACCCGGGTCAGCGCACCATTCAGCACGTCATTGAGCACGCCGGGCTCGCGCTCCGGCGCGGCGTCTCGGGCGGTGGCGGCGAAGGTTCTTCTGGCCTTGCCCTCGCCACAGGGAATGTCACGTCCACCTGGGTCGGTGATCTTGACGTCCAGGACGTGACCCTCCTTCATCAGCTCGGTGATGTGGCGCTTGAGTGTCTCGCCCGCCTGGGCGGCGGTGGGGCCCCTGTCGCCGCACCCTGACACCGCCAGCAACGCCGCCGCGCAAACCGTGACACCAAGCCGTACGAGACGTGCCATGAAGTCCTCCAGAACGCTGGCCGACTTGCGCTAGATCCCATAATGTCCAATTGATCGGCCCGGCGTACCCCATCAGCAGAGGGACGTATGAGTCAGCCCCCGGAGCAACTGGTCCCCAACCCGCGCCGCCAGGCCCTGGAACAGACGCTGGCCGAAGTCAGGACGCGGCTCGCCATCCTGGAAGCCGCGCTCGACCCCGCCCACCGCCAGTTCACCGGTCAGGCCGTCTGGGTCGGCCTGGAGGCCCGGCGGTTCGCCGACGACCTCACCGCACGCCGCGTACGGCTACGCCAAGCCGCCCGGGCCATCGTCGCCACCCTCGAAGATGAGATCCGAGCCACACCGGCGAAGATCCCGTCGCCCGCCGGGCGCTTCATGTGACCATACGCCAGCACCTTTACGACGTAGATCAAATCGTCGCGTTCAGCGCAGCGACGTCTCGTGCAGCACCGGCAGGCCGGTGCCGGAGTCCAGCAGGAGCCGGTCGCCCAGGGGCTTGGCAAGCGTGACACTGGTCCGGGCCCCGATGAGCTCCAGCGTGCAGGGTTTACCGCTGTCTTCGAGATCCACGTCGACCACCACCAGATCGTCGGTCTCGTAAGCACGGGGGCCGTGGATCTTCTCGCACCGGCCGTGGCCGTACTGGAGGAGAAGGTCCCGAGGTCTCGCCGGGTCAAGGTCGTAGCCCATCACCTCCTCGTACTCACCCTCCCGCTGGGCCGGGCGGGGAGCGATCGCGGACGGATCGACCGCCACCCGGCCGAACCTCTCCTTGACCCCCTTCACCGTGAAATACCAGACGGGCACCCGGATCCTCCCCCGGCTGGTGCGCAAAGGCGCGTCGCCCAGCTCGGCTCCGGTGACGTGCAGGGTGGTGCAGCCGCGCGGCGGGCACTCCTCCTCGATGAAGTCGGCGGGCCTGCTCAGCTGCGCGTACGCCGTCGCCGCCGCGACCAGCGGAACCGTCAGCGTGGAGCCGTCCGGCCAGCTCAGTGACGCGCCGCGCGGTGATTCGGCGGGGAGAGCGACGTCGAGGGCCCACACGCCGTTGTGCGCGCTCAGGGACACCCAGTCCGGAATCCGCTGCAACGGCGGCGGGATGTCGGGGCCCTCCAGCGGGACGAAGCCGGTCCGCCACGCGAGGTCGTCCTTGGACCCATGCCAGCGGTCCACCACCTCACGGGCGCGGTCCTGGAACTCTCCCGGCGACATACGCCCGCCGAGGCCGCACGCGGACAGCAGCAGCAAGAGGAGCGCACAGATCACCGCGCGTGCGACGGCCGCACACGCGAAGCGGGGCGGCGGGGAAGCGGCCGGCGAGACGGACATCGGCATCCCCGGAGCGTACGGCAAAAACGATCAAGCGGCGGGCAGCTCCGGCCACGTCCTCAGTCCCGCCAGAACGCCCCCTCGCCCGCGTCAACCAGCCGCTCAACGGGCGGCCCGAGGGTGTCGTCGGCGTCGCCCCCGCCGGATGCCGTCTCGGGCAGAACGCGCATTCTCGGCCGCCAGCGCCATCGCAACCCGCGGTTCAGCCACTTCTCGGTCCTGGATGGGAGGGCGACAGTCGGACAAGCATCGACCCGCGAGAGATCGTCAGATGCCAAGGAAGGCGGCTCCCTGACGGTCCGGGATGGGACATGACGTCTGGTCCCGCGGTCCAACCACGGTCCAGAAACCAAAAGGCCGGAGCCCTGATCTCGGGGTCCGGCCTCTGAACTGCATCGATGTGGTGGGCGATACTGGGATCGAACCAGTGACCTCTTCGGTGTGAACGAAGCGCTCTCCCGCTGAGCTAATCGCCCGGGATGATCGGCCCCTTGCGGCGCCGACGGGGAAAACCATACCGCACTCGAAGGGGTCCTGGCGAAGCGAACGGACCACCCCCGGACACACCACCCCGACAACCTCTGCGTCGTGCCGACCTCATGGCCACCGTCGGCCGTCGAGATCACATCCGGTCCCCGACCTCAACCGAAACGTTTCCAGTCGGACCGGCAGGAGGGTGCCGTGTTGTCATAGCATCGTGATGCCCCAGACTCGACCCATACGCACCGAGCTAAGATCGTTTGTACCGTGCAAGACTTCGCCATGACAGTCGGAACGACACGCAAAACCGGCGCCAACATGCGCCTGTTAGCGATGTTTGGGCAGGTAGATGCTCAAATGTCTACCTGTGAGATGCGTTACAGAAGGCCCCGGAAGCGGAATCTCTCCTACGGGTTTCTTCGTTCGCGTACATAGCTTCGCGGGCGAGAGTGAGTCCGTGAGAGCAGTTGCAAGCCCCTGTGAGGGGACCCGACACGAAAGGTTTGGCTGACGATGAACAGCACCACCGTCACTGCCGAGCTGGGCCTTCGACTTGTGGTCCCCGACCGTACTACCGTGCCCCTGCTCGCCGGGCTCAGTTACACGGCCGAGGACCCTTACGCCATACGCATGGCCTTCCATGTGGGGAACGACGAACCGGTCGAGTGGATCTTTGCTCGCGAGTTGCTGACCGTCGGCATCGTCCGGCGTGTGGGGGAAGGAGACGTCCAGGTGTGGCCCGCCCGTTCCGACGGCGAGCGCACGCTGAACATAAGTCTCACCTCTCCGTTTGGACAGGCTCTGTTCGAAGTCCCCCTGGCTCCGCTGACGCAGTTCCTGCACCGCACGTTCGAACTCGTCCCCGCCGGTCGTGAGACCGACTTCATGGACCTGGACGACGAGCTCAGCAACATGCTTTGGAGCTCCTAACCCAGGATGCGCCTCATGCGGCCGATCTCGGCCCGCTGCCCCGATACGACGTCACGGGCCATCTCCCTCATGAGCCGGTCCGTGCCGTGGCGCAACTCCTCCCCCGCCATCCGCACCGCGCCCTCGTGATGCCTGATCATCAACCGTAGGAACAGGCTGTCGAAGGCGGCGCCGCGCGCGCCGCGCAGTTGGTTCATCTCCTCCAGCGTGGCCATGCCGTACTCGCTCTCGCGAGCATGAGCGTGTACGGCCGGCGCGGGACGGCCGAGGGATGCGAGCCACGACGTCATCGTCGTGATCTCGGGCCCCTGGCTTCCGGCGATGCGCTCCGCGAGCGCGGTCACCGCGTCCCCCGCCTCCCTGGCCCCGGCCAGTCCGGCCATCTCCAGGGCCTGCCGGTGATGCGGGATCATCGCCTCGGCGAAGCGCACGTCCGCCGCCGCGGCCCGCGAGTCCGAGTCGCCGATCCGTTCACCCGGCGTCGCCGTACGGGCCCGCCCTCCGGGAGAGCCCGGCACCACGACGGGCGCTCCTGATCCGGCGACGAAGGGCGCGGGGCGGTCGGGGGACGGCTCCTCCGCGGCGCATCCGCTCACCGACATCAGCGCCGAGCCCAGAACTGCCAGCACAACTGTTACCAAAGCGCCCCGCACGCCGCTTCTGCCCGACATAACTTCCATAGTGGGGCAGTCTCCAAGATCCAGGGGGAACAGTGAAGCGTGCGGGACTGATGGCGTGCCTGGCGACGGCACTGTTCACGGCGGCCTGCACCTCCGGCTCCTCCGGCGCCTCGCCCTCCTCCGATCCGGCCCGTGCGGTGCCCGCCGAGTCCGCGTCACCCGCCGCGGGCGGTACGGCACGCGCCAGCGCGGACCTCGGCACGGACGAGATCCTGCGCAGCCCCAACATCACGCCGATCGCGAACGTCCCCCTTGAGGCGCCCTTCGACGGGGACCGCTCCTGGAACTCCGACCTGGCGTTCCAGGGCGACTACGCGTTCGCCGGGAACTACGACGGGTTCACCGTCCATGACATCGCCGACCCGGCCCATCCGAAGGTGGTCACCCGGGTGCTCTGCCCCGGCGGGCAGAACGACGTCTCCGTCTCCGGCGACCTGCTGTTCGTGTCCGTGGACGACCCCCGGACTGACGAGACCTGCCAGAGCGGGCGCTCGGATCCCTCCAACGCCTCCTCGTGGGAGGGTATCCGGATCTTCGACGTCTCGGACAAGGCCAATCCGAAGTACATCTCCGCCGTACGGACCGAGTGTGGCTCCCATACTCACGCGATCGTCCCGGGACCGGACGCGGACACCCTCTACCTCTACGTCTCCGCCGCCGGGCCGGACCCCGGCTCGACGACCTGCCCGGCGCCCCACGACAACATCTCGATCGTCGAGGTGCCGGTCCGCGATCCCGAGGCGGCCAAGGTCGTCGCCAAGCCCGCCCTGTTCAAGGACCGCCAGGGGGACGAGGAGTTCGGCGGCTGCCACGACATCACGGTCTACCCGGCGAAGAAGCTGGCCGCGGCCGCCTGCTACGGGGACGGCTACCTGCTGGACATCGCCGACCCCGTCGGCCCCAAGGTCCTCAGGACCGTGACCGACCGGGAGAACTTCTCCCTCTGGCACTCGGCCACCTTCAACAACGCCGGAACCAAGGTCGTGTTCGGCGACGAGTTGGGCGGCGGGATGGTCGCGACGTGCGACTCCTCCGGCCACGACACCAAGGGCGCGAACGCCGTCTACGAGATCACCGCCGACCGCGAGCTCGTACGGCACGGCTACTTCAAGATCCCCAGACCCCAGGAGGCGTCGGAGAACTGCGTGGCCCACAACGGAGCGCTCATCCCGGTGCCGGGCAAGGACATCATGGTGCAGGGGTGGTACCAGGGAGGGGTCTCCGTCTGGGACTTCACCGACTCCGACCACCCGGTGGAGATCGCCTTCTTCGAACGCGGCCCCCTGCGGCCGGGGCTGCAGATCGGCGGCTCCTGGTCGGCGTACTACTACAACGGCCACATCTACTCGAGCGACATCACGAAGGGTCTGGACGTCCTGCGGATCGACGACCCGCGCACGGACCCCGCCAAGAGCGTGACCCTGAAGGAGTTCAACGCCCAGACCCAGTACGCGTACGGCGACTGACCCGTCACGGGTCCAGGTCGGCCGCGGACCGCTCGGCGAACGCCTTCATCGCCGCGAGCGTGACGGGACCGGGCGCCTGGGGCAGCTCGCGGTCGTCGACCAGCCGGATCGGCTGGACGTCACGCGTCGTGGAGGTGAGGAACGCCTCCTCCGCCTCGTACAGCGCGGAGATGGGGACGTCCTCCTCGGTCCCGCCGCACCACTCGAGGACCAGCGCCCTCGTCACCCCGGCCAGGCAGCCGGACGCCAGCGTCGGCGTCACCAGGCGTCCATCGGTCACGATGAAGATGTTGCTGCCGGTGCCCTCGCAGAGGTTGCCCGCGAGGTTCTCGAAGATCGCCTCGGCGCCTCCGCGCTCCTTCGCGTACGCGAGGGCCTTGGCGTTGTCGCCGTAGGACGTGCTCTTGACCCCCGCGAGGGCGCCGCGCTCGTTGCGCGGCCAGGGCACGACGGTGACCGCCGCCGTCTCGGGGAACGGCTTCTGCTCGGCGACGATGACGATCGCGTTGGTCCCGTCGGAACCGCGGTCGGAGCCGAGCGGCCCCGGCCCGCTGGTGTAGGTGATCCTGATCCGGCCCAGCGGCCACGTCGGCGCGGCGGCGAGGCACTGCCGCACGCCGTCGGCGATGGCGCCGAGATCGGGCTCGGGAAGGTCCATCCGCTTGGCCGAGAGCGCGAGCCGGTCCAGGTGGCGGGTGAGCGCGAACGACTCCCCGCGCACGAACTTGATCGTCTCGAAGACGCCGTCACCGACCATCAGCCCGTGATCGAAGACCGAGACGGCGGCCTTCTCCGGGTCCAGCAATTCACCGTTGACCCACACGGGTACAGCCATCTAGGTCTCCATCCCTGCTCGTGCTAGCTCCGCGACGCGAGTGCGATGAGCCGGGACGCCTTCAACTCGGTTTCGCGCCACTCCCGCGTGGGGTCCGAACCCCACGTGATGCCCGCTCCGGTGCCGAAACGGATCATGCCTTGCTCCACCCAGAAGGTGCGGATGCCGACCGCCAGCGCGGCTTCCCGCCGGTCGGCGTCGACCCAGCCCACTGCCCCACAGTAAGGCCCCCGCGGCTCTGGTTCGAGCCGATTGATGATCTGAAGTGCCGTATATTTCGGCGCTCCCGTCACCGATCCCGGCGGGAAGGTCGCGGCGAGCAGGTCCGGCCAGCCGGCGCCACGCGCGAGCCGGGCCCGTACGGTCGAGACGAGATGGACGAGACCCGGATGCTCCTCGATCTCGCAGAGCGCGGGCACCGACACCGAGCCGACCTCGGCGACTCGGCCGAGGTCGTTCCGCACGAGATCGACGATCATCACGTTCTCGGCGTGGTCCTTGTCGAGCAGGTCCGCCGCGGTGACCCCGGTCCCCTTGATCGGCTTGGATTCGACCACGTCTCCGGCCCGCGAGAGGTACAGCTCGGGTGAGGCCGACACGACCGTCAGCCCGGGAACGCTGATCACCGCGGCGTACGGGGCCGGGTTGCCCTTCGCGAGACGTACGGCGAGGGCCGCCGGATCGGCGTCGCCCGGCAGCGGTGCCGACAGCACCCGGCAGAGGTTCGCCTGGTAGACCTCCCCCTGCTCGATGTAGTCCCTGATCGCGCTCACGCCCGCCTCGTACGCCCGCCGGTCGAGCGACGTCGTCCACTCCCCGGGGGCCGGGCCCCGCCACGGCGCGCGTGGCCGGGGCAGCGGCGCGGGCCGCACGTCGCCGAAGCGCGCGCAGGTGACCTTGCCCTCATAGGTCACGACGACGGCCCACCATCCGGTCCCGTCGAGAGCGGCCAGATCGGTGGTCACATCGCGCAGTCCGGTGGCCAGGCGGCCCCCCACGTGGGCGAAAGCGTCGTGCACCGGTCCATTCTCGCCCTATCCGGCCGGTGCCCTCTCACACCCCGTCGCGTACGCGTTCCGATCGGGCCTCGTCCTGGAGCGACCGCAGGAACGCCAGCGCCGCGGGAAGCGGCGCCTCGGACGGCAGCGCGACGTACACCGTCCGGCGGGAGGCGAACTCGCCGAGCGGGCGAAGCACGAGATCGCCGCGGTGGCGTATGCCCGGCGCCACCATGGTGGGGACCAGGGTGACACCGAGACCGGCGGCGACGTATCCGAGCTTGCCCATCCATTCGGCGACGCGGAAACCGGTCTTCGGCGTGAAACCGGCCCGCACGCACGAGGCGAAGATCACCGTCTCGTGCGGGCTCGGGCGCGGGGACGCCTCGATCCAGTTCTCGTCCTTCAGATCGCGCAGGTCGACCACCTGGTTCCCGGCCAGCGGATGGTCACGCGGCAGCGCGACGAGGAGCTCGTCCTCCAGAAGCGGGACGAGCCGCGTCTCCGATCCCGTGACGAGCCCGGACGGATAGTCGCTGACCACGGCGATGTCGATCATGCCGGTCACGAGGCGTTCCACGAGGCGGCTGCTCGGCCCTTCGACGATCCTGGTCTCCACGTCCGGCCGCTCGCCCTGGAAGACGCGCAGCGCGCGGGGCACCAGGGCCGCGTTGGCCGTGGCGAAGGCGCCGACGCGGAGCCTCCCTCCGGCGCCCCGGTGGATGGCCGACAGCTCCTCCGCCGCCGCTTCCAGGCTGTTCAGGACCTCCAGCGCGTGCCGGTGGAGCGCGTGCCCGGCGGGCGTCAGCCGTACTCCCCGGGGCAGCCGCTCGAACAGCGACCCACCGGCCTGGGTCTCCAGGGACGCGATGCGCCGCGAGACGGCGGACTGCGTGTAGTTCAGCTCGGCGGCGGCCGCCGTGAACGAGCCCGTACGGGCGACGGCGTCGAGCAGCCTGAGCGCGTCCGACTCGAACACGCCCCTCCTTCCATCCATGACTTCAGCGCATGTCTTACATGCAATCTAGTCGCTGGTGGAATGGGTCGGGCGTGCCTACAGTCACAAGGCATGATCGCTTTCCTCGGACTGGGGCACATGGGTGCTCCCATGGCCCGGCGCCTCGTGGACGCCGGGCACACGGTGACCGTCTGGAACCGCACCCCGAAGGACCTGCCGGGCGCCACGGTGGCGGCCACCCCGGCGGAGGCCGTCACCGGCGCGGACCTGGTGGTCACGATGCTGGCCGACTCCGACGCCGTCGAATCCGTCGTGCGCGCCGCGCTGCCCGGCTTGCGACCCGGGACGGTCGTGGTCGAGATGTCCACCATCGGCCCTGACGCCGTCGCCCGGATCCGGAGGTCGCTACCTCCCGGAACGGGGCTGGTCGACGCTCCCGTCCTCGGCAGCGTCGCACCCGCGCGTGAGGGGAACCTGGTCGTCCTGGCCGGCGGCTCGCCCGAGGATCTGGCGCGCTGCCGTGACGTGCTGGCCGTCTTCGGAACCGTCCGCGAGGTGGGCCGTACGGGAGCCGGCGCGGCACTCAAGCTGGCCCTCATGAGCGCGCTCGTCCCGGCCCAGGTGATGCTCGCGGAGAACCTGGCGTACGCGGAGCGGATGGGTGTGGACCGCGCGGCCTTCCTGGACGTGCTGGCCGGGACCCCGCTCGGCGCGCTCGTCCAGCGACTGCGGCCCGCGATCGAGGAGGAGCCCTCCGAGACCCGGTACGCGATGGGCCTCGCGGCGAAGGACCTGCGGCTCGCGACCGCCGGTGTCGGCGCGGAGCAGACGGTGGCCGCGGCGGCGCGGGACCTGCTCGCCGAGGCGGCGGACGCGGGGCTCGGCTCCGAGGACCTCACCGCCGTCATCCGGTGGGCGGCAGGGCGGCGGAGTGAGCCGCGGAGCGGGAAGATCGCCGAACGGATCAATCCGGCCACCGTCCCCGCGACCAACGGGCGGTACTCCCACGCGGTGCGCTTCGGGGACCTGCTCTTCGTGTCCGGGCAGGTCGCGCTGGACGCGGGCGGGCAGATCGTCGGCCGGGACGACATCGCCCGCCAGTCGGAGTACATCTTCGAGAACCTGGGCCGGATCCTCGCGGACCAGGGCAGCTCGTTCGGCGACGTGATCCACATCAAGACGTTCGTCACCGACATGGACCGGCTGGTCGACCACGCGAACGTCCGGGCGCGGTACGTCACCGGCGAGCCGCCGTCGAGCACCACGGTCGAGGTCTCCCGCCTCTTCCATCCCGACGTACTGCTCGAAGTCGAGGTGATCGCGGCCATCGCCTGACCGGCCCCTCAGCGCACACCGTACGACCGGTTGTTACCGTACGTAACTGAAGGAAGCGGCGGGAACCCCGAGCGCGCCCCGACAGGCCGTGCGGGAGCAAGGAGCCGAGATGGAACTCGTACCGGGAAACTCGCTGATCACGGCGACCCCGGAGGACGGCCGGGCGCTGGCCGTCCTGATGGCGCGCCACACGGTGCGCGCCATCCAGCCGGACGTGGACGTGCTCAGGGACGGGCGCCCCGACTACGCCGAGAACGTCGACGGCCTCACCTCGGCGGCGCAGGTCGTGGCGATCGAGTTCGCCACGATCGCGGCCGCCAACAACTACTGGCGGTGACGGCGCGGGGTCGCTCCCGGCGAGCCGAGCGGTTCAGGCCAGGGGGCCCGTGACGGATTCGGCGGCGGAGACCACGGCCCCGTCGGCGACGAGCCGCACCACCGCCTCGATCTCGGGCGCGAGGAACCGGTCCGTCCCGGGTCCGGCGACCGACTCCCTGATCACCCCGGTCACGGCCCCCGTCGCGGGCGCCGGCGCGTGCGGCGCCCGCAGGTCGATGGCCCGCGCGGCGGTGAGCAGTTCGACGGCGAGCACCCGGGTCAGGCCGTCGACCGCCCGGCGAAGCTTGCGACCGGCCGACCAGCCCATCGAGACGTGGTCCTCCTGCATCGCCGAACTCGGGATCGAGTCGACGCTCGCGGGGTTCGCCAGACGCTTGAGCTCGGAGACGATGGCCGCCTGCGTGTACTGGGCGATCATGTGCCCGGAGTCCACGCCCGGGTCGTCGGCCAGGAACGCGGGCAGTCCGTGGCTGCGCGCGACGTCCAGCATGCGGTCGGTCCGCCGCTCGGCCATCGACGCGACGTCGGCGACCGCGATGGCCAGGAAGTCCAGCACGTACGCCACGGGAGCGCCGTGGAAGTTGCCGTTCGACTCGACCCGCCCGTCGGCGAGCACCACGGGGTTGTCGATCGCGCTGGCGAGCTCGCGCCCGGCGACGACGGCGGCGTGCGCGACGGTGTCCCTGGCCGCACCGGCGACCTGGGGCGCGCAGCGCAGCGAGTAGGCGTCCTGCACGCGGGTGCACGAGCCGTCCCGGTGCGAGGCCATGATCGCCGAACCGGCGAGCAGGGTCCGCATGTTGGCCGCGGCGGCGGCCTGGCCCGGGTGAGGGCGCAGGGCCTGGAGCGCCGCGTCGAAGACCCGATCGGTGCCGAGCAGCGCCTCGACGCTCATCGCGGCGCTGATGTCGGCCGTCCTGAGCAGCCGCTCCAGGTCGTGGAGGGCGAGCACGAGCATGCCGAGCATGCCGTCGGTGCCGTTGATGAGGGCGAGCCCTTCCTTGGCCGCCAGCTCGACCGGCTCGATCCCGTACTCCTTGAGCGTCTCGTCGGCGGGCCGGACGCGGCCCTCGCGGTCGCGGACGACCCCCTCCCCCATGATCGTCAGGGCGACGTGCGCGAGCGGGGCGAGGTCGCCGGAGCAGCCGAGGCTGCCGTACTCGTGGACCACGGGCGTGATCCCGGCGTTGAGGAGGCTCTCCAGAACCCTGGCGGTCACGGGGCGCACGCCGGTGTGACCGGTGGCGAGCGTGTGCAGCCGCAGGAGCATCATGGCCCGGGTGACCTCGGTCTCCACCTCCGGGCCCGATCCGGCGGCGTGCGAGCGGACCAGGCTCCGCTGGAGCTGTCCGCGCAGGGCGGGGTCGATGTGCCGGGTGGCGAGCGCGCCGAACCCGGTGGAGACGCCGTAGGCGGGGGTGTCGCCCTCCGCGAGTTCCTCGATTCTGCCGCGGGAGGCGGCCATCTCGGCGATCGCGTCGTCTCCGAGCCGTACGGCCCTGCCGTACCTGGCCACGCTGATCACGTCGTCGAAGGCCAGCGGCGCCGGCCCGATCTCCACGACCTCGTTGTCGCGCATGGTTCCACTCTTCCAGCACTTGGTAACTAGCGTTTGCAATGTTAGCTGCTTACACCGCATCGGTGTCCCGCTTGATTTGGGGAGTGGGCGCGGATTCGCTAGAGTTCTCTGCGTGAGGCCGCCTCGGGCGGAAATCACGCGGAAGTGGCTCAGTGGTAGAGCATCACCTTGCCAAGGTGAGGGTCGCGGGTTCGAATCCCGTCT